>JBOHWA010000887.1:0-2183 GCA_050735855.1 Binatia bacterium | reverse complement strand
CACCTGGCCCGATCGGCCGCCGATCGTCTCGGCCAAGGATCAGGTCGCGCCGACGCTGGCGGATTGGCTGGCCGATCCGCGCTCGCGCGAGTTCCGCTTCAACTGAGCGCCGATCGCGATCGCCCGGCGCCCGCGGCGGGCGTCGCGCCGGCGCCGCACGCCATGGGCTCCCCGCGCATCAGCCCCCCCCCAGATGCCTCCCCCGGCGGTGCCGTGTGGCGCACGTTGCCCGCGCTGCTGGCCGTCGCCCTCGCGGCGGTGGCGATGTTTCCGATCACCCGCAGCTATTTCCACTTCGACGACTTCGTCCACCTCTACGACGCGGTCAACGACTCGGCCCTCACCTTCATCCTGAAGAGCACCGGCGGCCACCTGTACCTGACCCGCAACGTCGTCTTCCTGGCCGCCCACGCGCTGTTCGGTACCGAGCCGGCGCCGTACATGTGGATGGCGTTCCTCACCCACCTGCTCAACGTGCTGCTGCTCTATTGGGTGACGCGCGAGATGACCGGCAACGTCTGGCTGGCCTGCTTCGCCGCGGCGCTGTGGGGCACGCACCCGCTCAACGAGGGCGCCGCCGGCTGGTACTCGGTCTACGGCCACGTGCTCGCCGTCACCTTCATCCTGTGGGTGCTGCTGCAGGTGGCGCGGGTCGCCAACGGGCGGCCGTGCGGGCGCCTGGCGCCCTGGCTGTGGGGGCTGGCGCTGATCGGCGCCGGCTCGAGCTTCGGGGTCGGCATCGGCATGAGCGGGGCGATGCCGGTGGTCGCCCGGCTGCTGTTGCCGCCGGGACCGGCGCGCCGCCGCATCGTGCTCGCCTTCGCCGGGGCGGTGGTCGCCGTGGTGGTGCTCTATCTGCAGGTCGAGGCGTGGAACATCGCGCACTACGGCGGCTTTCCGTCTTCGGCGATGGCGACCGGCGACCTCACGTCGCGCCTGCGCATGCTGCGCTTCACCGCCAACCTGCTCGGCGTCGGCATTCCGTCGCTGCTGATCGGCGCGCCGTTCCTGCCCGACCAGTACCCCAGCCCGCTCGCCTGGGGCGTGGTGGCGCTGTTCGCCGTCGCCCTCGGCGCCGCTCTGCTGCGCGCCTCGTGGGCGGGCCGGCGGCAGCTCGTCGCAGCGCTGCTGCTCTGCGCCGCGGCGTACTTCATGATCGCCGCCGGCCGCAGCCTGTTCGCCGCCGATCCGCACCTCGCGGTCATCCTCATCCGCTCGTCGCGCTATCACTACGCCGCGCCGGTCGGGCTGGCGTTGGCCAGCGCGTTGATCCTCGGCTGGTTGGGGCGCGGGGCCTGGCTGCGGCAGCCCGCCGTGCGCAGCGCGCTGCTCGCCGGCTGGGTGGCCGCGCTGGCGGTGGGCTACGTCGCCGTGCCGCGCCAGATCAATGCGCACGACCACCAGCGCAAGGAGGTGGCGCGCATCCAGGCGAAGGTGCGCGACGCGGTGGCGGCCGCGGCGCCCGGCGCCGACGTGTACATCGACAACGGGCCGTTCTTCATCTCGCCGATCGGCGGCTTCGTCTTCCCCGGCGAGGCGGGGGTCTTCGTCATCTACTTCCCGGAGAACCGGGTCGACGGCCGGCGCGTCTACTTCGTCGAAGCGGATGCCAACGTGCGCGACGATGCCGCCGGCGGCCGGCGCAGTGGCGCGCTGCTGGTCGACCCCGAGGCGCGGCCGCCCGCGGCTGCGGCGGCGTCATGAACGCCGCGGTGCCATGACGGCGACGGTGAGCGCGGCGGCGCGGCCGGCCGACGCGCCGCAGGTGTGGGCCTGGATCGGCGCCGTGGTCGCGCTCGCCCTGTCGGCCGCGGCGTTCCTGCCCACCGTTCGCGTCGCCTTCCACGACGACGATTTCCTGCACCTCTACCAGATCGCCAACGACAGCCCGCTGACCTGGCTCATGCGGGTCCACGCCGGTCACCTGTACGTGACCCGCAACGCGGTCTTCCTGCTCTTCGACCAACTCTTCGGGCCGCACGCGGCGCCCTACATGTGGTCGGCCTATCTGACCCACCTGCTCAACGTCGGCCTGCTCTTCGCCGTCGCCCGGCGGCTGAGCGGCAGCAGCGGCGCGGCCTGTGCGGTCGCGGCGCTGTGGGGCTCCTCGCCGAACAATGCCGGGGCGATGGCGTGGTACGCGGTCTACGGCCAGGTGCTCGGCGTCACGTTGATCCTCTGGC
>JBOHWA010000886.1:0-1838 GCA_050735855.1 Binatia bacterium | reverse complement strand
TCCTGGTCAACATCTTCGGCGGCATCATGCACTGCGACATCATCGCCAACGGCGTCGTCGCGGCGGCCCGCCAGGTCAAGCTGTCGCTGCCGGTGGTGGTGCGCCTCGAAGGCACCAACGTCGAGCTCGGCCGCAAGATCCTGGCCGACTCGGGCCTCAACCTGATCTCGGCGGCGGATATGTCCGACGCGGCGCGCAAGATCGTCGGGGCGGTCTAGGTCGCAAGGGCGCCGGCTGTGGAGAATATGTTGATTGCCGCTCTGCAGCCCGTCCCGGCGTAGGACAATCTTGCAATGCCCGCCAAAGGGGCATCGATCGGCCGATGAATTCAGCCGATGATTCAGCAGGTTGTGATCTGATCGGCGAATACTTCGAGGGCCGGGCCGCCAACCGTCGCCCGATTGGGCGAAAAGCCCCGACTGTGGATAACTGCCTAGAGATCGGCCGAGACAACCGGATTCGTGCCGGCCCTGAACTGCTTGAAATTTCCGTTGAGATACATCTCCAGGCGCACTTCCGCGGTCGGCTGGCCGCCCGGATTCTGGCCGGGGTTGACGCTCATGATGGCGTCGACCTGATCCTGGGGCGACTCGACGAAGAAGGTTGCCGGCGAGCGGCAGGAGTCGAGGATCGGCGGCAGCAGGCAGTTGGTGATGTTGGTGGCACGGATGTCGCCGATGGTGGCGAAGAACGAGATATTGCGATCGCCGGAAGTCTCAAGGCAGGAGGTGCGCAGATCGATCGGGTTGTCCGGCGAGCAGATCTCGACCTGAACCTTCGGGCCGCGCAGCGTCTGCTGGATGTTCCCGGCGCCGCCCGGGGTGGCGACGGTTGCGCACTCGCCGGGCTGAATGACGACGTTCGAGACCTGCGGCGTCAGGCCGAGGTAGAAGTCGACGGTGATCGGCACGATGTCGAGATTGCGGAAGACGGCGCGGATTGGCTGGCGGTTGTTCTCGAGCACGAACAGATGTGGGGTGGTGAAGACGCGGTCGCCGAACTGATGATCGCTGTTGGTCGACTGGATGCCGGTGCCAGGGCTGCCGCAGTTCGCCGGGTCGGCCGTTTCGACGAAGGCGAACTGGGTGCCGCCGACGGCGCCGGAGACGTAGTAGAGCGCTTCGATCGGTCGGTCCTGTTGGCCGTCGCCGCTGGTGCCGCACGCGGCGCAGGAGAGGAGGAGGGCGGTGCCGAGGGCAGCCAGGCGCATGTGGATCATCGGTCGAGCATTGGCAGGATCGCTGCTTCGATTCAAGGAACCGCCGGTGCGCCACCTTTCCCGTGTCGACCGATTGGCGGTAGGATGGTGTATGGATCGCGCGCGCTTTCAGGAGCTGGTCGCCGCCGCGCTCGACGACATTCCGGCGCCCTTCAGCGAGCATCTGGCGAATGTGGCGGTGGTAATCGAGGACGAGCCGTCGGCCGAGTTGCTGCGCGACATGGGCATGCACCCGCGGCGCGACACGTTGTACGGCCTCTATGAGGGCACGCCCGTCGACGAGCGCCGCTTCGACGACGCGGGGATGCTGCCCGATCGCATCACCATCTTCTATCGGCCGCTGGTGCAGGATTTCCGCACGCCGGCGGCGATCCGCCGCGAGATCCGCAAGACGGTGATCCACGAGCTCGGCCATTTCTTCGGGCTCGACGACGACGAAATCGAGGCCGAGGGCTATTGATGGGCGCGGTGGCCCTGGACGGGGTGGTGGTGGAGGAGGTCGAGGTCGAGCTCGACGGCCTGCGCGTCCGCCTGCTGCGCGCCGGCGAGCTGGCGCGCCACGTCGACGCCGACGCGCTGTTGCGCGCCGACGCGCCGCCCGAGCCGCCCTACTGGATGC
>JBOHWA010000885.1:0-2343 GCA_050735855.1 Binatia bacterium | reverse complement strand
CGGCGCCGACGGAGCGGCGCCCTCCAATTGGCGTTGCCGTCTTGCGACGAGCCCAACCCCAGCCCCCGGCGCCGACACGCGGCGCCCTCCCGGTGTGCACCCCGCCCGGCGCACCGGCGAACCGGCGAACCCAATCACTTCCCCTTCGCCTCCCCCATGCACACCCCCTGCATCCCCGGCCACCGCGCCGCGCACTGCGCCGCGACGCGATCGGCGTCGGCCTGGCGCCCGGTCAGCCGGTAGGTGCGGATCAGCGGCACGGTCAGGCTCGGCGGCTCCTGCAGGCGCGCATAGCCCGCCTCGATCACCTCGACCGCCTTGTCGCGCTTGCCGGTCTCCAGGTACAGCACGCTCGCCTCGCTGTAGATCGCGCCCGCCGGCTCGGGGCCGGCCAGGGCGGTCTCGTAGGCGGCCAGCGCCGGCGCCGGCGCGCCGGCCGAGATCTCCACCGCCGCCTCGACGAAGTTCGGATACGCGTGCGCCTTGGTCGGCCCGCTGAGGCTGGTCTTCGCCAGCTTGCGCGCGGCGGCCACGTCGCCGTCGGCGAGCTTCCCCTTCGCCTCGATGGCGGCGATGTAATTCTCCAGGATGTCGACCGTGCCGTCCTGCTCCTTGGCAGCGTCCCACGCCTCGACCTGGAGCGCCGGCGCGGCGGCACCGCTGTACTCCTCCGCGACGTACGACTCGATCTCGACGATGCGTTCCTCGGTCTTCGGATGCGAGCGCTGCGCCTCGCCGACCTTCTTCGAGCCCCAGTCGAGCGCCCCGCCCAGGGCGGAGCCGGCCAGCCCCGCCAGCCCGCTCGGATCCTTGACGCCGATGTTCTTCGCCGCCTTCTGCGCCTGCTGCTGGACGACCTGCTTGGTGTCGACGCCAAGGAGTTGCTTGTCGAACGCCGCCGCCTGTGGGCTGGCGGCACGCGCGGTCTCGAACGTCTTCTGCTTGCGCAGCAGCGACGCCATGGCCTGCGGCGCATAGCCGGCGCGCACCAGCAGATCGGTGCCGAGGCGATCCGCATCGCGCTCCTGCTCGCGCGTCCACGCCGGCGAGAGCAGCATCGTGTTGAGCAGCAGCGCGCGCGACTGCTCCTCGACCCGCGCGCTACCGGCAGCCGGCTTGCCGGCGCCGCCGTCGCCCTTGCCGCGGGCGCCGTCGACCACGGCCTGCGCCTCGACCGCCAGGGCGCTGAGCTGCACGGCGCGCTGTTGCGCGCTCTGCACCACGTCGGCGTCGGCGTGCCCGAGCACCACGTGCGACGCCTCGTGCGCCAGCAGCGCCGCCACTTCGTCCTCGTTGTCGAGCCGTAGCAGCGCGCCGAGGGCGACGTAAATGTTGGCGTCGGCGGTGCTCTTCGCCGCCCAGTCGCCGCTGGCGCGCACGTAGACGCGCGCCGGCACGCCGGTGACCGGCGACTGCGCCAGCAGCTTGGCGAGGATGCCGTTCAGGTAGGTATCGAGCGGCGAGGCCGGCACCAGGCCGAGTCCCTCGGCGCGGGCGTGGTCGACGTCCTTCGCCTGCCCGATCGCCATCGCGCCAGAGCTGAACGGCCCCGCGTCGACGTCCTCGATCGCCTTGTCGTCGGCCGACGCCGCGCCGGCGCAGCCCAGCGCGAGCAGCAGGAGCAGCCCCGCCGCGGGGCCGATGGTCATGGCTCGCAGCCCTCCTCGCCGAGGCCGCGTGACGCCGCGTGGCCGGTCGCCCCGCCGAGGTTCTCGCACTTCGGCTTGCCGGTCAGCTTGAGATCGGTGCGCGCCTGGCTCGCCTCGACGAAATAGTCCTGCCCGCCGACGCTGACCTTCAGCCAGCCCTGCCCCATGCGCGTCGCTTCGGCCGGCAGATCCGCCGCCGGCTTGGTCGCCACCACCTTTCCATCGGGCTTGTCGAGCAGCTCGACCGGATCGACCTTCCATTTCTTGATCTTCACCACCGGGGCCGCGTCCTCGCCAGCCGCGACGCCTACCAGGACAAAGAGCGCAGCAACCATCGCCAGCATCATCTTCGTCATCGAAGTCATCTGTGAACCTCCTGAAATGAATGAGAGGAACAAGACCGGAATCTAACGCAGAGGCCACAGAGGGTCGCAGAGGGCCCCATGTGGTTTCAAGGTGATGCGGCGCAGTCTGTCTCGCAGAGCAGTCCTGCTCTCAGATTTTCTTTCCTCTGCGTTCCTCTGCGACCTCTGCGTTGAAAACACAGTCCAACTCAGCAGCGCAACTGCGGTGACATCATCCTATCAGTGCGGTTCGAACTCGTCAGCTGCCTCGAACAGCTTCTCGGTGATGTCCAGCACCTCCGTCCAGGTGACGGCGAAGAGGAAGTTGACGCTCAGGACCCATTCCGAGG
>JBOHWA010000884.1:0-1890 GCA_050735855.1 Binatia bacterium | reverse complement strand
CGCCTGGCCGCGTCACTCGACGGCGCCGAGGGCGCCGCCGCGGCGCTGCACCTGCCGCTCGACGCCCTGCGCGACGCGCTGCGTCGCTGAGCTTTCAAACGCGCCGCCCCCCAACCAGACGTAGGGGCGGTCACGCCCCTTCCGCCGCTACGCCTCGTAGACGAACACCCGCGCCATGCCGGCTTCGAGGTGGTAGACGTTGTGGCAGTGGAAGAACCAGTTGCCGGGGTTGTCGGCGGTGAACTCGATGCGCGCCGTCTCGCCCGGGGCGAGGCTGACGGTATGTTTCAGCGGACAGTGTTCGCCGGCCCCCTGCAACAGGCGGAAGAAGTGGCCGTGCAGGTGCATCGGGTGCCACATGCTGGTCTGGTTGATCATCTCGACCTGCACCCGGTCGCCGCGGCGGATGCGCAGCGCGTCGGCCTGCGGCCACGCCTGTCCGTCGATCATCCACACGTACTTCGCCATGTCGCCTTGCAGTGGGAGGCGGAACGGGCGCGGCGGGCCGTCCGGCAGGGTCGTCGGCGCGATCGCGCGCAGATCGGCATAGCGCAGGGCGCGCCCGTCGAATGCCGGCAGGCGGCGATTCGGGTGCGCGGCGGTGCCGGGCGTATGGAGGACGCCGATCGCCTGGCCCGATCCGTCCTGCGCCACGGCGTGCAAGGTGTAGCTGCCCGCGGCCGCCATGGTCACGACCGCGTCGTAGACCTCGCCCATGCCGATCAGGAGGTGATCGACCTCGACCGGCTCGACCGCCAGGCCGTCGGCGTGGGTGATGCGCAGGCGGTGGCCGTCGAGGCGCAGGCGGAAGAACGTCGACGCGCCGCCGTTGACGATGCGCAGGCGAACGCGCGCGCCCGGCACGGCTTCGAGCGTCCACGGATCCGCCGGCCCTCTGCCGTTGAGCAGGAACGCGTCGTACTGCACGTCCGAAAGATCGGCGCCGCCGCCCATCGCCATTGGCGCGGGCGTCGCCGCCATCGGCGCGGCGCTGCCCGCCACACCGGCCGGCGGGTCCATCTGCTTGCCGCCCATTTTCGCCGCGCCCATCGGCATGGCGCCCATCGGCGCGCCGCCGCGCAGGCTGGCGAAGACGGTGGCGGGATCGCGCTGCAGCCAGTCGCCGAGCAGGATCACGGCGTCGTGCTCGACCCGCAGCGGCTCGTCGGCGGGCTCGATGACGAAGGCGCCGTAGCAGCCGAGTTGCTCCTGGAAGCCGTAGTGCGAGTGGTACCAGTACGTCCCGGCCTGGCGGATCGGATACTCGTAGACATACACGCCGCCGGGCGCGATCGGGGCGTTGGAGATGTCGGGCACGCCGTCCATGCCGGACGGCACCAGGACGCCGTGCCAGTGGATGGTCGTCGGCGCATCGAGCTGGTTCTGCACCAGGGCGCGGAACGGCGTGCCCTCGCGCAGGCGGATCTCCGGTCCGGGCAGCGTGCCGCCGGCGAGGATCGCCGGCACGGCAGCCGCGCCGGCCGGCGCCAGGCGCGCGGCGGCGATCGGGATGACGTACTGCGTCGCCGCCGGCCGCGGCACATACGGAAGGCCCGCGGCCCGCACGACCCGCGCCGCCGACAGCGCCGCCACCCCGAGCGCGCCGCCGCGCAGCACCGCGCGGCGGGTGATGCCCTTTCCAATCCGCATCGCCCGACCTCCGAGCCTCGTGTACACGGAAGTCGGGCGCCCTGCATCCCCGATTCGCCGCGCGCCCGAGCGCAACACTCCCAGGCGCGCGGCAGCGCGCCGGAGCGGGCGGGCCGCCCGCGGTTGTATGTTGGGGTGGGAGCAATGCTCCACGAGCTGACGGACCGAGCGAGGGGTGGAGGGGTGCGACCGCTTCAGCGTTGGTCGCGGCGGGGCGGGGAGCGATCAGCGGGGCGTGGC
>JBOHWA010000883.1:0-2550 GCA_050735855.1 Binatia bacterium | reverse complement strand
CTGTTCTGGTACAGCTCGTTCATGGCGTCCAGCGTCTGGTGCCGCTCGTTTTCGGCCGCGGCACGAACCGCTTCGAACTGCCGGCTGATCGCAGCCGAGCCGGCGCCGGCGGTTTCCGCCACTACACGGGCGATATCGCGGGCGCGTTCCTCAGCGGCGGCCAGCGATTCATCCAGCAGGCCGGTGAAGCGCGACAGACGCTGATCGAGGTCGGTGGTGCGCAGATCGATGGTGGTCACCAGCGATTCAAGCTGCGATTTGCGCTCGGCCACGGAGGTGGTGGTGGTGCGATTGGCCTGCTCGACCACGGCCGCAGCGTCGACCAGGGCCTTGCCGTGGGTTTCAAACTCGCTCGACAGCGAGCCGAGATCCTCCAGCGCCTTCGAGGTCTTGGTGTTGAAGGTGGTGAGCTGGTCTTCCAGCGTCTGGGTCGCGACGCCGTTGCGCGAGGTGACGTCGTTCATGGCGGACACGAAGTCGGCCACACGGGTCACCAGGGCGCGCTCCAGCGAGTTGAGGTTGTCGTGGGCGCCGGTCAGGACTTCCTGCAGCAGGATGTTGCCTTCACGCAGCCGCTCGAACAGGGCAACCGTGTCGGTGCGCAGGATCTTGCTGGTCTCCTGCATTTCGGTGACGGCCGCGATCGAAACCTGACGCGACTGGTCGATGGCCGAACGCGACGCCTGCTCGAGGTCCTTGAGCGACTTGGCAACCGCGCCGGTCGCCTGGTCGCCCGCGCTGGTGATCGTGCGCGCGACTTCCGAACCTTGGGTCTGCATCGATTGCGAGAACGCCTGGCCCCTGGTTTCGATCGACTTGAGACTGTCGGCGGTGACGCGGTCGAGCTCGGTCGTGAGCTGGGTGGTCTTGGCGCTGAGCGCCTCGACCAGCGTGCCGCGGCGGCTGTCGACGATCTGCGCCAGACGATCGGTCTGCTGCTGAACATAGGTGACGATTTCGTCGGTCTTGCCGGTCATCGTCGAGCCGAAATTGCTGCTGGCTGATAGCACCGAGCGTTCGATATCGGCCGAGGTCGACTTGACCTTGGAGCTGACTTCGTTCGACGCGGCGATCAGTGCGCTCTGTGCGTTCTGCGCCGAGGTCTGGATGTTGTCGGTGGTGGTGGCGGTGACCGCGGCGAGCGCACGCTCGATGTCGGTGGCGATCGCCTTGATCTGGGATGCGGCATCGGCCGAGGTTGCAGCGAACGAACTCTGCGCTTCGCGCGCGGTGCCGAGGATCGAGGCGGCGGTGCCGGCGCCGACGGCGGTCAGCGTGCGTTCGACATCGATCGCCAGCGACCTGACGTGCTCGGTCGCTTCGGTCGAGGCGGTGGAGAGCGTGTTCTGCGCTTCACGGGCGCCTAGCGTGATCGACTCGGCGGCGGCATTACCGGCCATCGAGAGCGAGCGCTGCATGTCGGCGGCGAGCGCCGAGACCAGGGTCGCCGCATCCGAGGATGCCGTAACCAGCGTGTTCTGGGCTTCGCGTGCCCCCGACGTGATGGACTCGGCGGTGGCGGTGCCGGCTGCGGACAGCGAACGTTCGACGTCGGCCGCGAGCGATTTGACCTGGCTCGCCGCATCCGCGGACGTGTTGATCAGGGTGTTCTGGGCGTCGCGGGCCCCGGCGGTGATCGACTCCGCGGTGGCGGTACCGGCGATCGACAGCGAGCGCTGGACGTCTGCCGCGAGCGATTTGACCTGGCTCGCCGCATCCGTGGACGCGTTGATCAGGGTGCTCTGGGCTTCGCGTGCGCCGGCGGTGATGGCCTCGGCGGTAGCAGTACCGGCGATCGACAGCGAGCGCTGCACGTCGTCGGTCAGCGACCTGACCAGGCTGGTGGCTTCGGTCGAGGCGGCGACCAGCGTGCTCTGGGCTTCGCGGGCGCTGGCCGTGACGGATTCGGCGGTGGCGTTGCCGGCGGCCGAGAGCGAACGCTCGACGTCGGCGGCGAGCGACTTGACCTGGCTTGCCGCGTCCGAAGACGCCGTCACCAGCGTGGACTGGGCTTCGCGGGCGCCGGACAGGACCGACGCGGCGGTAGCGCTGCCGGCGGCCGTGAGCGTGCGCTCGACGTCGGCGGCCAGCATCTTGATCTGCGAGGCGGCCTCGGAGGAAGCCGACACCAGCGTCGTCTGGGCATCGCGGGCGCTGGCGAGCATCGCGCTGGCGGCACCGGTGCCGACGGCGGTGAGGGTGGTCTCGACTTCGGTCGAGGCCATCCGCAGCTGGGTGCCGACATCGGTCGAAACCATGAGCAGGGCCTGCTGCGCGGCGCGCGCACCGGTCTGTATCGTCTCGGAGGTGTTGACCACGAGGTTGGTGAGCGAGCGCTCGGCGTCCTCGACATGGGAGCGGATGCCGGAAGACAACAGTTCCGCGCGCGCCATCAGGTCGTCGCTGGCCTGACGGCCGCTGCTTTCGATGCGGCCGGCCACGGCTTCGACGCGCGAGCCGAGCAGATCCTCGAACTGCGCGACGCGCATGTCGATGTCGCTGGCACTCGCGCCGACCCGGGTTTCGATGCCCTGATGGATATCCTGGAAC
>JBOHWA010000882.1:0-1900 GCA_050735855.1 Binatia bacterium | reverse complement strand
CCGGCCGTCGGCCATCCCGGCGCGCGACGGCAGGCGGCCTACTGGGTGAACCAGACCGTGGCGCAGCGCGGCCGCGAGCTCGACGACGCCGAGCATTGCCGCGGCGCGACGGCCCCGAAGCGCCTGGATCCGGTCGGCATCGGCCGCATGATCACCACCAAGATCAACGCCAACATCGGCGCGTCGCCGGTCAGCAGCACCACCGACGCCGAGGTCGAGAAGCTGCGCTGGGCGCAGCGCTACGGCGCCGACACCGTGATGGACCTGTCGACCGGCGGCAATCTGCACGACTGCCGGCAGGCGATCATCGACCACAGCACCGCGCCGATCGGCACCGTGCCGATCTACAGCATGATCGTCGGACGGCGCATCGAGGATCTGAGCTACGACCTCATCCTGGCCGAGATCGAGCGCCAGGCGCAGCAGGGCGTGGACTACTTCACCATCCACGCCGGTGTGCTGCGCGAGCACCTCGGGCTGATCAAGCCGCGCATCACCGGCATCGTCTCGCGCGGCGGCTCGCTACTCGCCAAGTGGATGATCCACCACGGCAAGCAGAACCCGATGTACACGCTGTTCGACGAGATCAGCGCCATCATGCGCCAGTACGATGTCACCTACTCGCTCGGCGACGGGCTGCGCCCCGGCTGCCTGGCCGACGCCTCCGACCCCGCCCAGCTGGCCGAGCTGCACACCCTGGGCGAGTTGGTGCAGCGCGCGCGCGAGGCCGGCGTCCAGGCGATGGTCGAAGGCCCCGGCCACGTGCCGCTCGATCAGATCGCCTTCAACATGCAGCTCCAGCAGCGCGTCTGCGACGACGCGCCGTTCTACGTCCTCGGCCCGCTGGTCACCGACGTCTTCCCCGGCTACGACCACATCACCAGCGCCATCGGCGCCACCGAAGCGGCGCGCGCCGGCGCCGCCATGCTCTGCTACGTGACGCCGAAGGAACACGTCGGGTTGCCGAAGGCGGCCGACGTCAAGGCAGGCTGCATCGCCTACAAGATCGCCGCCCACGCCGGCGACATCGCGCGCGGCATCGGCGGGGCGCGGCAGTGGGACGACGATCTGTCGCGCGCCCGCGCGGCGCTCAACTGGCCGAAGCAGTTCGAGCTGGCCTTCGACGGCGCGACGGCGCGGGCGCTGCACGACGAGGATCTCGAGGTCGACACCGACTTCTGCGCCATGTGCGGCCACGACTGGTGCAGCATGCGCATCTCGAAGGAGATCGTCGAGTTCGCCAGCGGCAAGGACCCCGACTTCCAGCCCGAGCGGCGCTCGATGCGCAGCCCCGGGGTCGGCGAGGATGGCCGCGAGCTGCTGGCGCAGCGCGGTCACGAGCTGCCGGTCGTCGAGGGCAAGCACGCCTGCCACAGCGAGCTGGTCGACGATCCCGACGACGCGCGCCGCATCCAGACCCAACCGGCCTAGTCTCCCCGCCGCGATGTCCAGCCCACTGGACGACCCTTCGCCGCTGTCCGACGCACTGGACAGCCGCTGCCGCTGAGCCGGCGCGCAGTGCCGTGCGCATCTGTGGCCCAGTGATTGCACTTTGCTGCCACGGGACCGAACACGATGGCACAGAGGGATGTGATGGCGAATGAAGCGGAGAATGGACGCCGGCCGCGCAGCGTGGTCAGGGAAATCGTCCAGGTGAGGCCAGAGGTGATGCGCGACCTGGAGGTGTGCCAGATGGTGGCCTTCCGCATCCGCGAGACGGCCAAGCGCGTCGCGACACTCGCGGCGCGCACCGAGAGCCCGCTGCGCGAGCAACTGACCGGGCTGTGCCAGCGCCTCGCGGAGGAAGAGCGGGTGCTGCTCGAGTGGTCGAATCGGCCACCGGGCTGACGCCGGCGCGCGCCGTCAGGCGGCCAGCGGCAGCCTGCGCAGGCGGCGCACC
>JBOHWA010000881.1:0-3888 GCA_050735855.1 Binatia bacterium | reverse complement strand
TTCGTCGGCCGCGCCGCGCTCGAGGCCCATCGGCGTCGTGGCCCGCGCCGCTGTCTGGTCGGCATCGAGATGCGCGACCCGGGTGTGCCGCGCGCCGACTATCGGCTGCTGCGCGACGGCACGGCGGTCGGCGTGCTGACCAGCGGAACCAAGTCGCCGACGCTTGGAAAGGGCATTGCGCTCGGCTATGTGGAGCCAGCTGTCAGCCCCGTCGGTACGGGGCTGGCGGTGGAGATTCGCGGCCGGGCGGCCGCAGTGGAGGTCGTGCGGTTGCCGTTCTACCGCAGTGGATCGAGCGCAGCACAGTGAGTTGAGTGGGGCGCGGCTGAAAGCCGGCGCCCGACGACGGCGCCCGGTGTCGGTAAGGAGAACAACATGGAATTCCCCGACGATCTCAAATACACGCGCGAACACGAATGGCTGCTGGTGGAGGACAACGTCGCCACCGTCGGCATCACGGCCTTTGCCGAACAGCAACTGGGCGATGTCGTCTTCGTCGAGCTGCCCGCGGTCGGGGACAAGGTGGTCAAGGACGAGGCGATGGGCGTCGTCGAATCGGTGAAAGCCGTCTCGGACGTCTATGCCCCGGTGAGCGGTAACGTGCTGGAGGTCAACGACGACCTGCCCGAGAACACCGAGCTGATCAATGAGGATCCCTACGGCGACGGCTGGATGGTCAAGATCGAGCTCACCGACCCGACCGACCTCGACGAGCTGATGACGGCGGCCGAGTACGAGGCCTACGTCGCCGAACAGCAGGAGTGAGCGCCGCGCGGCGCGTTGGGCGTGCCGCGTTGTGCGTTCGGCGTCGGCCGGCCGAACCACCGCTGACATTGCCCTCCCTCTGGTCGCAGCCGACGAAACCGCTACGGTCGATCCATCCGCCCTGCTGACTCCGTAACGCCGCACGCGAAACGCCAAACGCCAAACGTTCTCCGATGCGCTTCATTCCGCACAGTCCCGCCGACATTCAACACATGCTGGCCGCCGTCGGCGTCGGCTCCGTCGAGGAGCTCTTTCGCGACATCCCCGCGGCACTGCGCGCCACCGGGCCGATCGATCTGGCGCCCGGCGTGTCGGAGCAGGAGGTGCGCGCGCGGCTCGAGCGCCTGGCGGCGCGCAACGACGGCGCCGGCATGCTCAGCTTCCTCGGCGCCGGCGCCTATCCGCACTTCGTTCCGGCGGTGGTCGACAACATCCTGCAGCGGGCCGAGTTCTACTCCGCCTACACGCCGTACCAACCCGAGGTCAGCCAGGGCACGCTGCAGGCGATCTTCGAGTTCCAGACGCTGATCGCCATGCTCTTCGATCTCGAGGTCGCCAACGCCAGCATGTACGACGGCGCCTCGGCCACCGCCGAGGCGGTGTTGATGGCGCTGCGCCTGCTGCCCAAGCGGCCGCGCGTGATCATCGCGCGCTCGTTGCACCCAGAATACCGCCAGGTGACGGCGACCTATCTGGAGGGCGCCGGTGTGTCGGAGGTGGTCGAGGCGCCGTTCGGCGCCGACGGGCGCATCGACCCCGCCTGGCTCGATCAGCACCTGAACGATCGCACCGCCGCCGTCGTGCTCGGCTATCCGAACTTCTTCGGCGTGGTCGAGGACCTGCGCGCCGTACACGCGCGCGCCCAGGCCAGCGGCGCCATCCTGGTCACCGCCACCGCCGAGCCGCTGGCGCTCGCCCTGCTGCAGCCGCCGGGCGCCTGCGGCGCCGACATCGCCGTCGGTGAGGGGCAGAGCTTCGGCGTGCCGCTGTCGTACGGCGGGCCCGGCGTCGGCCTGTTCGCCACCCGCTTCGCGCACGTGCGCAGCATGCCCGGCCGCCTGGTCGGCGAGGCGCACGACGACGGCGGGCGGCGCGGCTACGTGCTGACCCTGGCGACGCGCGAGCAGCACATCCGCCGCGAGCGCGCGACTTCCAACATCTGCACCAACCACGGTCTGATCGCGCTGGCCGCGACCGTCTACCTGAGCTTGATGGGCAAGCAGGGCCTGCGCCGCCTGGCGCAGATCAACCTCGAGCGCGCCCATCGCGCCGCCCAGCGCCTGTGCGCCGGCGGCCGCTGGCAGGCGGCCTTCAGCGGCCCGTTCTTCAACGAGTTCGCCGTGCGCGGCCGCGGGGCGAGCGCCGCGCTGGCGCGCGCCCAGGCCGCCGGTGTGCTCGCCGGGGTGCCGCTCGGGCGCTGGTATCCGGAGCTCGACGACGCCGTCCTGGTCGCCGTCACCGAGACGCATGCGGGCGAGGACATCGAGCGCCTGGCGGAGGTCCTGGCCGGATGAGCCAGGCGCTGCGCGACAAGCAGGCCGGCCTGCTGCTCGACGAGGGGCTGATCTTCGAGCGCAGCTCGCCCGGCCGCATCGGCGCCGATCTGCCCGGCGATCCGGCCGCGCCCGAGACGCTGCTGCCGCCCGAGCTGCTGCGCGCGCCGATCGAGGGCTTCCCGGAGGTCAGCGAGCCCGAGGTGCTGCGCCACTTCCTGCGTCTGTCGCAGTGGAACTTCGGCACCGCGACGACCTTCTACCCGCTCGGCTCGTGCACGATGAAGTACAACCCGCTGGCCAACGAGGTGGCGGCGCGCCTGCCGGGCTTTGCCGCGCTGCACCCGCTGGCGCCCGACGAGACCGCGCAGGGCGCGCTCGAGCTCTGCTGGGAGCTGCAGGACATGCTGGCCGAGATCTGCGGCATGGACGCGATCTCCCTGCAGCCCGCCGCCGGCGCGCACGGCGAGCTCACCGGCATGAAGATGGTGCGCGCCTACCATCGCGATCACGGCGGCCAGCGCAGCGTCGTGCTGACCCCGACCAGCGCGCACGGCACCAACCCGGCCAGCGCCGCGCTCGCCGGCTACAAGGTCCAACAGATCGAGGGCAACCAGCTCGGGCTGGTCGAGGCGGGGGCGGTGCAGCGCGCCATGACCGATCAGGTCGCGGCGCTGATGATCACCAACCCCAACACCCTCGGCCTGTTCGAGCGCGAGATCATGCAGGTCGCCGAGGCCGTGCACGCCAAGGGCGGCCTGGTCTACTTCGACGGCGCCAATCTGAATGCGCTGCTCGGCGTCGCCAAGCCGGGCAAGATCGGCGCCGACGTGCTGCAGTTCAACCTGCACAAGACCTTCTCGACCCCGCACGGCGGCGGCGGCCCGGGCGCCGGCCCGATCGGGGTGCGCGCGCCGCTGATGCCGTATCTCCCCGGCCCGCGCCTGGCGCGCCATGACGACGGACTGCGCTGGAGCGAAACGCCGGCGCGCAGCATCGGCCGGGTGCGCAGCTTCCACGGCAACTTCGGCATGCTGGTGCGGGCCTACGCTTTCATCAAGGCGCTCGGCGGCGACGGGCTCACCCAGGCCACCGCCATGGCGGTGCTCGCCGCCAACTACATCCGCGTCCACCTCGAGGCGACCTATCAGCTCGCCATCCCCGGCCTCTGCATGCACGAGTGCGTCTTCACCGACAAGTCGCTGGAAGCGCACGGCATCAAGACGCTCGACGTCGCCAAGCGCCTGCTCGACTATGGCTTCTACGCCCCGACCATCTACTTCCCGCTGGTCGTCCCCGGCGCCCTGATGATCGAGCCGACTGAGACCGAGAGCCGCGAGACGCTCGACGCCTTCATCGCCGCCATGCAGGCGATCGCCCGCGAAGCCGCCGAGCAGCCGGACATCCTGCACGCTGCCCCGACCCTCACCCCGGTCGGCCGCCTCGACGAAGCCCGCGCCGCCCGCCGCCCGGTGCTGCGCTGGTGGCCCAACGGGGCTCCGGCTCAGTAACCGCCGGCGCGGAATTGTCGCGCACGAGGAGCGGGCGGGCCGCCCGCGCTCCCAGCACACTCCGGATCCAAGCCGGGCTGAGGCGTGGCGTCGGTGCGCCCAACGTTCACCCCTGAGAG
>JBOHWA010000880.1:0-1872 GCA_050735855.1 Binatia bacterium | reverse complement strand
TGGTTGCCAGATCGCCGGGCCCGCCGCGGCCGCCGCCGCGGTGGCGCGCGATCGCCTGCGCCGCGCCGTGCGCGCGCTGCAGCAGCTCCGCCTGTGGCGCCATGGCGGTGTCGGGCTGCTCGACGGGTGGCTGCGCGCCGACCTGCCGGGGCGCTTGTTGGTCGAGGCGCGCGGCGCGCTGGCCGGTGCGACGCGCAGCGACGTGCGAGTATCCGACGGCGAGGAGTGGCGCGGCGGCGAGCCGGCGCGCCGCTTTCACAGTGCGCCCGGCGCCGCGCTGCAAGGCGCCCTCTACCACGATGAGGCCCTGCTACGGGCGCTGCGCAGCTGCGTCGGTACGCCGCTGCGCCCCTCCGGCAGCTGTGGCACCTTCAGCTACTACGCGCACGCCGGCGACTTTCTCGCCCTGCACCGCGACGTCGCGGAGTGCGACGTGGCCGTGATCACCTGCCTGTACGACAGCGCCCCGGCCGGCACCGGCGGCGGTACGCTGGTCGTCTACCCCGAGCGCGCCGCCGAGCCGCTGTCGGCCGTCCGTGCGGCGCCGCACCGCGGCGCCGCGGGGGTGCGCCTGGTCCCCGGCCAGAGCGTCGTCCTGCTCGGCGGACTGGTCCCGCACGCGGTGACGCCGATTGCGCCCGCCCAGCAGCGCGTCATCTCGGCGCTCTGCTACCAGTTCGCGCCGCCGGGGCGCTGAACGCCGCCGCGGGGGCGACTAGCCGAGCGCGTTGCGGACGCCGCGGATCAGCTCGGTGACGCTGACCTGTCCGTCGGCGACGCGGTCGAACGGCAGGCACTCGCTGACGGGGGTGCCGCCGAGCGCGATGTTCACGCCGCGGATCAGCTCGTTGATCGCCACTTCGCCGTCGCGATTGCAGTCGCCGACCAGGACCGGCCCGCCGATGGAGCGCAGGTCGGCGACCAGGCTGTCGCGGCTGGTGAACAGGCGGTCGAACTCGTCGGCGTTGACGACGAGGCTGACGACGCGCGAGTGGTCGCCAGGGTGGGCGCGGTTCGCGTCCGCAGCCTCGGCCGTGGCGAACAGGAGATTCGCGTTGTGCAGCTTGGCCGCGTTCGACCCGCGCCGCCCGCGGACCGAGAGGCGGTAGATCGTCACCGGTCCAGTGGCGCCCTGCGGCGCCGCCACCGCCGTGGCGCGGCCAGCGGTCAGACCGCCGGCAACGACCGCGCCGCCGATGAGCAGGAACTCGCGCCGCGTGACCTGTCCGTGCGCCATGGTCACGCAGCCGAGGGAAGGGAGGCAGAGGGAGGAACCACAACTCCCCGCCGATTCGACCAGATGGTCGGGCCGGCTTTGCGATGCGACTTACGAGGTGGGATCTTCAGCACGCCCGGCTCTCCGCCGTTCGTCTTGCATTGGGTTGCCCCTACACTACGCGCATTGAACGCTTCGCTTCGGTTGGCCCGCAGCTTTCCCTGTCGACCGAACTCGCATGCTTTCCGCAAGTATGACATCTCGCCGTTGGAGTAGTTCGCTTTCGATCTGTTCGAAGCGTAGGCCCGCCGCCCCGGGGCTGTCAATTGCGATTTTGCGCGCCCGGCTTTACCGGCCGCGACAGGGATGACAGAGGGGCGCGATGGGAATCGCCGGCCGGCTGCGCGAGATCTGGTACGAGGAAGGGCACGCGCCGCTCTGTCTGGTGGCGCTGCCGGCGCGGCTCGAGGCGCCGCCGGATGGCCGATCGGGGTGGATCGATCAGCTGGAGCTGGCCGGCGTGGCGAAGCGCCCAGCGCTCCTGCAGCCCGGCGCCACGCTGCGCTACCATCTGGTCGTGCCGCCGCGCGGTGTCTTCCACGCCGCGCTCGCGGTGACCGGCGCCGATCGCGGCGCCGCGGCGATCGAGTTCTGCC
>JBOHWA010000879.1:0-3377 GCA_050735855.1 Binatia bacterium | reverse complement strand
CACGGCGCCGAGGGACCGGCGCCCTCCACCAAGCTGGGATCGGAAGCCTGCGGTGGCGCAGGACGGTGACGAGAAGGCGCTACACGAGGGTGTACGCCGGATTCAAACGGACCCACGACGAAGCGGTTGACACCAACGCGCGGGTGCCGTTGAGATGGAGTTGTGTCTTCTGCTGCATTTCCCCTCCGTCAGGTCCTGATCGGCGCAGCGGTCGCTGTGGCAGTCGGTTTCGGCGGCGTCGGAGCGGCCGCCGCCCAGCCCTGCGTGGGTGATTGCAACGGCGACGACGCCGTCGCGATCAACGAGCTGATCCTCGCGGTGCGCATCGCGCTCGGCGATGCGGCGCTGAACGACTGCACGGCGATCGACCGCGACGACAACGGCAGCGTCGGCATCGCCGAGCTGATCGCGGCGGTGACGGGCGCCCTGCAGGGGTGCGACGGCGAGATCGACGAATCGGCGCTACTGGCGTCGGCGCGCGTCGCCGTCGAACCGATTCTGCGCGTCTACGACCTCGGCGGCGCCGGGGCCTCGGGCGGCGGGGGTGCCCGGGCGCTGGCCCGGGCGCCCGCCGGCGGGACCGCCGGGTTTTCGGGCTGCGAGACGTCCGCCTGTACGCTGTTCGGCGCGGTCACCGGGACCGAGGAGGTCTGCTGCTTCGAGGGCGAGTTCAGCCTGACGTGGGACAACTGCGTCTACGATGATGGGCTCGGCACCGTGTTCACCCGCGACGGCTTCTTCACGTTGTTCAGCAGCGATTCGTCGGTCTGCAGCGGCGCCGTGCCGGCCGGCACCGACTTCGAGGCGATCGACGACGACCTGTTCTTCTCGGCCGAGTTTTTCGACGGCAGCTTCGCGGCCCTCAGCTCGGACGTGTCCGTGCGCTTCACCGCGCGGCGCGCCGAGTGCACCGACGAGCTCGGCCTCGGGCTGCTGGGCGACGGCGTGCGGGTCCTGGACGGCCAGCAGCAGGAGATCGCTGGCGACGGGTTCAGCAGCGCCAGCAACGTGGTCACCGACTACGACTCGCTCGCGATCGACGTCGCGACGGCCATCGCGAGCGAGGGCTGCGGCGTCAGCGTCGCCCTCGACGGCGGGTTGACCGCGAACGATTTTGCTTCCCGGACCGCGTTCAACGCCACGTTCGACGATTTCCGCATCACGCAGGTACAGAGCGATGACGCGCTGAACCTCGACGTCAGCGGTACGATCGGCACCGACTGCATCGGCGAGGTCAGCCTGGTCACCACCGAGATGCTGCGCATCGTCCCCGGCGCCGCCTGCCTGAGCGGCGGCCGCGTCGAGGCGACGCTGGCCGATGGGACGGTCGCGGTCACCTACACCGCGAGCGGCGGCCTGGACCTCGACTTCGGCATCGACGGCTCCATCGACCAGCGCTTCGCCACCTGCCAGGCGGTGGTCAGCGATGTCTGCACCGCCCCCGAGGCCCCCGGCCTCTGCTATCCGTGCACCGCGGACGAGCAGTGCGGCGACGAACTCGGCTGCTTCGAGTGCTTCTCGAACTGCAGCGGCGCGACGTCGCGCTGTTCGTTCCTGGAAGACTTCACTGCCTGTGCCGACGGGTTGTTCTGATCCGCCCGCCCGCGTGACCTGACGGCCGGTCCTCGAGCGTGGACCGGTGTCCGGCGCGCCGAATGAGTTGTCAGGCCTTCCGGGGCTTTGCCGAAGAAATCAGTAGGCAAACAACGGATTGCACGGATTGAGCGGATTTCTGAGTCCTACTCCGTGAAATCCGCTCAATCCGTGTAATCCGTTGTTGGGTCTCTGGGTTTTTAGGCAAAGCCGCCTTCCGCCTACCAGGCAGGGGTTGCATGAGAGCAACAACGGGGCGATCGTTTCCCGATGTCGTTGCATACCCGGGATCGTCGGATCGAAGTGATCGTCAACTGGCGAGCCATGGCCGCCGCCGCGCTGCTCGTGTGCCTGGCCGCCGCGCCCGCCGTCGCGCGGTGCCCCGGCGACTGTGACGGCAGCGGGTCGGTGGCGATCAACGAGCTGATCGCCGGCGTCGCGATCGCGCTCGGCAGCGCGTCCGTCGAGACGTGCGCGGCGATGGACGACAACGGCAACGGCGTGGTGGCGATCAACGAGCTGGTCGCCGCCGTGGCCGCGGCGCTCGGCGCCTGCCCGAGCGGACTGTTCATCACCGACTTCGTGCAGACCATGGTGGTCATCGACCTCGGTGCCGCCGGTGTCCCGCACAGTGGCGCGCCGCCGGCGCCGAGCGGCGGGCCGCGCGCCAGCGCGCCGCAGGGCGCCAGGGTGATCAATGGCGGCACCACCCAGGTACAGCTGAGCGCCGACGCGCCGTTCTCGTCGGTGTTGCTCGCCGTCGAGCCGGGCGGCGGGCCGGGATCGACCTCGGGCAGCGCTCCAGCCGGCGTCGACGGGTTCTTCGAACTCGCGCTGCCGCAGGCCGTCGATCAGATCGTCCTGCAGCTCACGCTCGCTCCGGATGTCCCGCCGTCCTTCCGCTGGTTGTTTCAGGTCGCCGATGCGAGCGGCGCCGTCGGCGACGTGGTCGGCACCGACGTGGAGGTGACCGAGGTCGGCATCGGCGATCTGCAGATCAGTGTGTCGTGGGACTCGGTCGCCGACGTCGACCTGCACGTCATCGAGCCATCCGGCGAGGAGGTCTACTTCGCCAACACCCCGTCCATGAGTGGCGGCAGGCTCGACCTCGACGCGCGGTGCTTCAGCGACATCGGCAACGAGAACATCAGCTGGCCGGTGGACCAGGCTCCGAGCGGCCACTACGTCGTGCGCGCGGCGTACTTCAAGTCCTGCGAGGCGGCGGAGACCAACTACGTCGTGACAGTGCGCCGCCGCAACCAGCCGGCGGAGACCTTCCGCGGCACCTTCACGGGCCCCGGTGATCGCGAGGGTCCGGGCGCCGGGGAAACGGTCACGGAGTTCGATCGCTGACGGGCTGTTGGCACCCGCCCGGTGTGCTTTGACAGGCACCGGCAGCCTGTGGTCAGTCTGCGGTCGATGGCGGACGGGGAGCGCAAGGCGCCGTTGACTCCGCTGACGGTGATGTTCGCCGACATCACCGCGAGCACGACGTTGTACGCCCAACGCGGCGATGCCACCGCGTTTGCGCTCGCCAGCGAGTGTCTGGGCCTGGTCGACGCCGAGATCCGGGCCGCCGGCGGGCGGGTGATCAAGCACCTCGGCGACGGCCTGCTGGCGGTCTTCGATGCGCCGCTGCCGGCGGTCGACGCCGCGCTGCGCATCCGCAGCACGATCGCCGCGCCGGAGCGCGGGCTGCTGCGCGAGGGCGTGCGCGTGCGCGTCGGGATCGCGTCGGGCGCCGCCGTGCTGGCCGAGGGCGACGTCTACGGCGATACGGTCAA
>JBOHWA010000878.1:0-1882 GCA_050735855.1 Binatia bacterium | reverse complement strand
GCGCTACCGGAGAAAGAACGGACGGTGGACCTTGCATGCGCCTGCGTGTCACGATGGGATGTCTATGGGGGGGCCGGATGACGCGTGCACGATGTCGAGCCATACACATCGCACTTCTGATGACGGGTCTCGCGACCAGTGCCGCCGCCGGCACCTGCGAGCAGCAGTTCGACAGCACCTTCGCGCTGATCCAGGGCGCCGTGTTCGAGCGCCGCGGTTGCACCAGCTCGTTCTGTCATGACGGAACCGCCTCGGGCGGTCTCGATCTGTCCGGCGCCGGCACCTACGACAACTTGGTCGACGCGCCGGTCGGCAGCGTCGCGCCGCGCGTCAACCTGCGCCGCGTCTGGCCGGCAAAGAAGGAGCACAGCCTGCTGTGGCTGAACCTCGCCGCGGCGACGCTGCCGCAGCAATGGACGGCGCCGCTGCGCGCCATGCCGATCGGCGGTCTGGCGCCGCTGACCTTCGACGAGCTGCAGGTCATCCAGCTGTGGATCGAAGCCGGCGCGCCGCGCACCGGGGTCGTGCCCGGCACCGGCGAGCTGCTCGATGCCTGCCTGCCGCCGCCCGAGCCGCTCGAGACCGAGCCGCTCGATCCCCCGGCCGCCGGTCAGGGCGTGCAGTTGCGCAGCCCGCGCCAGATCCTGCCGGCGCACAGCGAGCGCGAGGTCTGCTTCGTCACCTACTACGATCTCACCGACCAGGTGCCGGCGGAGTTCCGCGGACCGCACGGCGACACCTTCCGCTACAAGCGCATCGATGCCCGTCAGGATCCGCTCAGCCACCACGCGGTGGTCATCCCCTACAACGGGCGCGCGGCGCTCGACGATCCGGTGTGGGGACCGTTCACCTGCGGCGGCGGGACGCGCGACGGCCAGTCGTGCGAGCCGACCGACCTGACCAGCTGCGGCACCGACGGCGTCTGTGCCAGCCAGCCGATGCCGTCGGTCGGCTGCATCGGCTACGGGCCGGGCGATGCCAGCATCGGGGTCGGCAACGACAGCCTGTTCAATACCATGGCGGCTGGTCTCGGATCGGCCGAAGGGGTGTACGCCGAGGCGCCGCTGCGCGGCATCCTGGTGTGGAACTCGCACGCGTTCAACATCACCGACCTGGCGGGCAAGCTCGACATCTGGGTCAACCTGGACTTCGCCGCGCCCGCCGAGCAGCGCTACCCTCTGCAGCGCTTCACCGAGGTCATCGAGCAGTTCAAGATCTCCGTGCCGCCGTTCAGCGCGCAGGAACTGTGCGCCCGCTACCTGCTGCCCGAGGGCGCCGCGGTCATCGAGCTCAGCTCGCACAACCACCGGCGCGGCAAGCGCTTCCAGATCTGGGAAGGCGCCTTCGCCTGCACCGGGGGGCCGAACGCCGGCAAGCCGTGCTCGCCGCTCGGCGTCACGCCCGGGTTCGGCCTCGCCGATCCCTGCGCCGGCACGCCGTGCACGTCGACGCAGCCGCCGCGCCTCGGCGACTGCGACGGCGATCTGCGCGTCGACATCGACGAGCTGCTGCTCGGCGTCAGCCTGGCGCTCGACGGCAGCGGCGTGGCGGCCTGCCCGCGCCTCGACGGCGACGCGAATCAGCGCGTCAGCGTCGATGAGCTCATCGTCGCCATCGACGCCGCCCTCAACCCGAGGCTGCGCGATCCCGCGACGAGCACCCTCTACACCAGCCTGTCGTACAGCGACCCCGCCGTCGCCCGCTTCGATCCTCCCCTGCACCTCGGCGGCCCGCTGGCCACCGTCGGCGAGCGCACGGTGACCTACTGCGCCCTGTACGACAACGGCGTCGCCGACACGGCGGAGGTGAAGCGCCAGTCGACCTCGCCGCGCGCCACCAACGGGTTCCCCGGCGGCCCCTGCGCCACCGCGCGGGGCTGCAC
>JBOHWA010000877.1:0-1553 GCA_050735855.1 Binatia bacterium | reverse complement strand
GCGGGATCTCGCGCCGCTTGTCGCCGAGGCTCTTGCGCATCGGCGCCCAGAACGACGTGGCGTCGATGAGCTGCACCGTGCCGGCGCGCGCGTTGGCCTTGCGGTTGGTCAGCACCCAGACGTAGGTGGCGATGCCGGTGTTGTAGAAGAGCTGCTCGGGCAGGGCGATCAGGGCTTCGAGCAGATCCTGCTCGAGGACGAAGCGGCGGATCTCGCTCTCGCCGCTGCCGGCGTCGCCGGTGAACAGCGGCGAGCCGTTCATGATGATGGCGAGGCGCGAGCCGCCGTCCGCCGGCGCTTTCGCGTGCGCCAGCATGTGCAGCAGGAACAGCAGCTGGCCGTCGCTGATGCGCGGCAGGCCGGGGGCGAAGCGGCCGGACCGGCCGCGGTCGTGCTCGGCCTTGACGGCGTCCTCGTCGCGCTTCCAGTCCTTGCCGTAGGGCGGGTTGGCGATCAGGTAGTCGAACGCCGTGCCGGCGTGGCGGTCGCTGGACAGCGTGCTGCCGAAGGCGATGCGGTCGGCGTCGCGGCCGGTGGGGTCCTTCATGTACAGGTCGGACTTCGCCACCGCCCAGGTCTCGGGGTTCACCTCCTGGCCGAAGAGGTGGATCTCGGCCTGCGGGTTGATCGGCGGGCGCAGCAGGTCGCCATTCCTGCGCAGGCCGACCGTCACGTGCTCCTTGGCGATCATCAGCATGCCGCCGGAGCCGCAGCAGGGGTCGTAGACGGTGCGCACGACGCCGGCGGCGCGCATGCGGGCGGCGTCGCCGGCGAGCATGAGGTCGACCATCAGGTGGACGACGTCGCGCGGGGTGAAGTGCTCGCCGGGGTTCTCGTTCAGCGCTTCGTTGAACTTGCGCAGCAGCTCCTCGAAGATCGTCCCCATCGTCGGGTTGTCGATCCGGTCCGGATGCAGCTCGACCTTCTTGAAGCGCTCCAGCACCTGGAACAGCAGGCCGGCCTCGTCGAGCTTGGCGATGGTGTTGTCGAAGTCGAACTTCTCCAGCACCTCGCGCATGTTGGGGCTGAAGCCGGCGATGTAGTTGCGCAGGTTCGCCGCCAGGTGCGGCGCGTCCTCGAGCAGCCGGGCGAAGTCGTAGCGCGAGGTGTTGTAGAAGGCGAAGCCGGAGGCCGTGCGCAGCTGGCCGCCGGGATCCTCGAGCTTGCCCTTGAACTTCGCCTGGGCGGCGAGAACCTTGTCCTTGGTCGGCGCCAGCACGCAGTCGAGGCGGCGCAGCACGGTCAGCGGCAGGATGACGTCCTGGTACTTGCCGCGCTTGAAGGTGTCGCGGATGAGGTCGGCGACGCCCCAGAGGAAGCTGACGATCTCGCCGTGGTTCACGGCGTCGGCTCCCGGCGTGCGAGGGTGATCGGCGGAGAAATGGCTGCGCTCTTCGACATGCGTGCCCTGGTCGGGCGGATGTATCTGCGAACGCCGCGAAGTCCAAGCTCTCGAGAGCGGCGCCGGGGATGCACGCCCCCGGCGCAATCGGTCGGTCGCACTGGAGGGCGCCGGGCCCTCGGCGCCGTGCTCGCGGCGAGCACCCCGCCCC
>JBOHWA010000876.1:0-2975 GCA_050735855.1 Binatia bacterium | reverse complement strand
GGGGCGGGGTGCTCGTCGCCAGCCCGGCGCCGAGGGCCCGGTGCCCTCCACGGGATTTGTCTGAGGATTGAGACTGCAATGGGAAAGATCACCGGATTTCTGGAAATCGATCGGGCGCTGCCGGCGCGGCGGCCGGTGGCGGAGCGCCTCAAGGACTGGCGCGAGCTCGAGGGCAAGTTCGACGATGCGGCGCTGCAGGCCCAGGGGGCGCGCTGCATGGATTGCGGCATTCCCTTCTGCCACAAAGGCTGCCCGCTGGGGAACATCATCCCCGACTGGAACGACCTGATCTATCGCGGCCGCTGGCAGCAGGCGATCGAGCGCCTGCACTCGACCAACAACTTCCCCGAGTTCACCGGCCGCATCTGCCCGGCGCCGTGCGAAGAGGCCTGCGTCCTCAACATCAACAACGATCCGGTCACCATCAAGCAGATCGAGAAGCAGACCATCGACCACGCCCTCAAGGCGGGCTGGGTGGTGCCGCAGGTGCCGGCGACGCGCACCGGCAAGACGGTTGCCGTCGTCGGCTCGGGCCCCGCCGGCCTGGCCTGCGCGCAGCAGCTGGCGCGCGCCGGGCACCTGGTCACCGTCTTCGAGCGCGCCGACCGCATCGGCGGCCTGCTGCGCTACGGCATCCCCGACTTCAAGATGGAGAAACACCTGATCGACTTCCGCATGCGCCAGATGGAAGCCGAGGGCGTCACCTTCAAGCCCGGCGTCGACATCGGCGCCGACTACTCGACCGAGCGCCTGACCGGCGAGTTCGACGCCGTGGTCCTCGCCGCGGGCGCGACCAAGCCGCGCGACCTGGCCATCCCCGGCCGCGAGCTCGACGGCATCCACTTCGCCATGGAGTTCCTGCCGCAGCAGAACCAGGTGGTCGCCGGCGACACGGTGGCGAACCAGATCATGGCCACCGGCAAGCACGTCGTCATCCTCGGCGGCGGCGACACCGGCTCCGACTGCCTCGGCACCTCCAACCGCCACGGCGCTGCGTCGGTGCACCAGTTCGAGCTGCTGCCGCAGCCGCCCGACAGCCGCACGCCCGACATGCCGTGGCCGTACTGGCCGATGATCATGCGTACCTCGAGCTCGCACGAAGAGGGCGTGCAGCGCGACTGGAGCATCAACACCAAGAAGTTCAGCGGCGAGCACGGCCGCGTGACGACGCTGCACGGGGTCCGCCTGGAGTGGAAGTCAGGCGACAACGGCCGCCCGCAGATGGTCGAGGTCCCCGGCAGCGAGTTCGAGCTCAAGGCCGACCTCGTCCTCCTGGCGCTCGGCTTCCTCGGCCCGGAACCCGCGGGGCCGATCGCCGATCTCGGTCTCGATCTCGATGCGCGCAGCAACATCGTCGCCAACGCCGACTACATGTCGAGCGTGCGCGGCGTCTTCGCCTGCGGCGACGCCCGCCGCGGCCAGTCGCTGGTCGTCTGGGCGATCTGGGAGGGCCGCGAGTGCGCCCGCGGCGTCGACACCTTCCTCATGGGCCGCACCGATCTGCCCGCCAGCCCGATGATCTGAACGGCACGAGGCGTCGTGCCATGAATCGTGCCGCGCGAGTGCAGGTGCGGATAGACGTCGACCCGGCGCTGTCGCGCTGGGCCTACCGCTGTCACCCCAACGGGTGTCCGCGTGACCGCACCTGCTGCGTCGGTCTGGCGGTGAGCGTCGCGCGACACGAGATGCGGGTCATCGACTCGCTCATGGACGAGGTCAGCCGCCTCGTGCCGGGGCTGCGCCAGCCGGGTGGCTACGCCAACGTGTTCGCGCAGGACTCGGGCGACATCGAGTTGGATCCGCGCGACGAACGCGGCACCTGTCCGTTTCTGTTTCGCCGCCGCGGCCGCGCGCTCTGCGCCATTCACCACGTCGCGCTGCAGAGCGGTCGCGCCGTCGCGGCGGTCAAGCCGCGCGCCTGTCGACACTGGCCGCTCGTCCTCGAGGCGCGCGGGCGCCGCCTGCGCATCGCGATCCATCCCGACGCGCAGGCGATCGGCTGTGTCGCGCCGTTGGCCGACCTGCCCGGGCAGCCGTCGGTGCGCGCCGCGTTCGCCGGCGAGATCGAAGAGCTGCGCCGCCTGGCGATGGGATGATCCGCCCGTGGGGGGGGGTGAGCAGGCCAGGCGATCAGCGTCGGCGACTGTGATGGCAGCGCGTGAAGGCGGCGCCTAGCTAGTTGATCGGGATGGTCAGCACGGGCTGGCCTCCGCTACTCCCGCTGTTCGTCAGCTTGAACAGCAGCATGGCGAGCACCAGGGCGCGCTTGCTGCGCCAGTCGCTCTGGTCGATCCAAAACCAATGCTCCTGATACTGCACCGCGGCATATGGATTGACAGGCTCCTCCGGTGACTGGCGGATGCGCATCGGGGCGCCGGATGCGCCTCCCACGCCCGTCTCCGCTCCCGGTGCCGCCCACTGCTGCGCCAGGTGTTCAGCGGGGACCTCGACGAACGCGCTCATCGCCTGCATGACCTGCAGCAGTGACCGAGGCTGGATGGTCAGCACGTCCGAGGGACCCGGCCCGGGCGAGGTGATGACCCGGAATCGAGACTGTTTGGCCGGCAGGCGCAGGAGGGCCCTCAACTCCGCGCTCTTCTCGATCGTGGACGGTGCGAGGTTCTCGGCGCGAAAGATCGCCACCGTGGTGCCCTGCTTGCCTTCTCCCTCCTCGACACCGAGGTCGATGCCGCCGTTGCTTTGAATGTCACGCAGCAGCTCAAGCGCGTGGGCGAACATGGGGTCTGCGTCGCGCTGTGCACCAAGCGCCGACGACCGGTTGTGCAGACCGTTGAGCGATTCGACCGCCCAGGTCAGGACGAAGTCCGCCGCGTAGCCGGATTGCAGGGTATAGAGAACAGACGTGGTTGGAATGGGCAAGATCAGGCTGTGGAGGAACTTCTCCCCGGTCAGCGGTGTGTAGGTGATGGTGGGCCGGTCGGTGAAGGTGCCCTGCCCACCCACCCCCAGGAAGG
>JBOHWA010000875.1:0-1620 GCA_050735855.1 Binatia bacterium | reverse complement strand
CCCCCCATCCTGTCCTTCCCCCGCAAGGGGGGAAGGGACCCTCGATGTCGCCGCAGCAATGGATTGAGCGGCTTGGCTCGATTCATTGGGCAAAGCCCGGTGACCGGTCGGAAGCAGCGGCGGGGTCGGCGGTCATCGGCCGCTGGCCCCTGATCGCGCCGAATTGTCAGGCTGGCGACAGACTGTATCCTCGGGGCCTGGTTGATGTATCAGGGGCGGCACTCGGCGGGATGATCCCGCTGCATACACCGATCAACCAGAGGAGGGGGCGATGCCAGGAGCGAGGAGGGAGTCAACTGCGACCATTGGGCTGGTCCGGAGCGTCGTCGGGGTGGCGATGCTCGTCTGCCTGCAGGCGGCGGTTGCGACTGCCGAAGAAGTCGCGCCGGCCGCGCCGCCGCCGCCGCCGGACACGGTGACGTCGAAAGGCACGGTGCTGCGCGGCAAGATCACCGCCATCAGTTCCGCCGGCCTGACGTTCGAGCCGGAGTACGGCAAGGGCTCGATCGCCATCAAGTGGGAGGCGGTCGAGGACCTCAGCACCAGCGGCAGGTTCCAGGTGCTCTACGGCGACGGCGAGGAACTCTACGCGCCGCTGGCCGGCTTCAGCAACAGCACGCTGTACGTCGGCCCGCAGGTCGAGGGCGCGTCGATGATCGCGGTCGACACCATCCACTCCGGCGTGCCGATCGGCGACGAGCCGTCCTTCCTGGACCGCACGCGCAGCTACTGGCGCTACTGGGACGGCAGCCTCGATTTCGCCCTCAACGTGCAACAGGCGACCACCAACACCACCGGCTTCCTGCTCGGCTTCCACACCGTGCGCCGGAACAACCCGACGCGGTTATTCCTCGATGCCGACTATCGCTACAGCACGCAGGAGAAGAACGACGAGGACAAGACGACGATCGAGGATCGCGCCTTTGGCGCGGCGCGCGGCGAGTACGACTTCACCCCGCGCTTCTATGGCTACGGCTCGGGCGACGCGACCTATGACGCGATTCAGAAGTTGAGCATCCGCGCCATCCCCAAGGCCGGCCTGGGCTACGTGTTCTGGGAGGACCAGCTCGACGACGACCGGCGCGACTTCCTCTCCGGCGATGTCGGCGGCGCCTGGGTCTACGAGAAGTTCTTCACCCAGCGCTTCGACAACGGTCCGATTCAGTCCGAAAGCCCGGAGAACAACTACTTCGCCATCGCCTTCGGCGCCGCCGCGGCCTACCACCTGCCGTACGGGGCCAAGTTCGACTGGCGGCTCGACTACCTGCCCGCGGTCGACGATTTCGTCAACGACTACCTGCTGCGCACGACGGGCTCGCTCCTCTTGCCGGTCTACGGGCCGATCGGCGCCAAGCTGGCGATCACCGACGAGTACGACAACACGCCGGCGCCCGACACCCAACCCAACAGCCTGTTCATCACCTTCGGCATCTCGGTCGGCTGGTGAGCCCACGCGAGGGGTGAGCGATAGTGAAAGAGGCCAAACAGACCTGGCGCAGCCGGGTGCATCGCTGGCGCTGGTGGCTCGTCGCGCTCGCCGTGGTGATCACGGTGCGCGCGGCGTTGCCGCTGGTGCTGCGCAAGGTGCTGGTCGACCAGGCCTCGCAGGCGCTCGGGGCC
>JBOHWA010000874.1:0-3054 GCA_050735855.1 Binatia bacterium | reverse complement strand
GGAGAACGTTGACTCCGATCTCCCGTCCCCGCGCCCCGGCTGTACAAACCGCCCGGCCGGCCGGTACCTTGACCACGTGGGGCAGTCGTCATTCTCGCCCGACGCCTCGCGGCGGTTCCTGGGCCTGATGGTGCCGGTGCTGGTGCTGGTGCATGCCGCCGCCGGGGCGGCGAGTGAGTTGCGCGGCGCCGGGTGGCGGGAGGACTTCGGCCGCGAGCCGGTGGGCTGGGAGATCCGCACCACCCCCGGGGTCAAGCCGACGCGGTTTCGCGTCGAGCGCGCGGACGGCGACGACGGCCGCCTGGTGGTCGAGGCAGACGATGCCAGCGCCATCTACGCGACGCACCTGAAGGGTGTCGATCTGCGCCGCACGCCCATTCTGCGCTGGCGCTGGCGCGTCCGCGCGCTGCCCGCCGGGGCCGACGGGCGGGTGCCCGAGAGGGACGACCAGGCCATCGCCATCTACGTCAGCCAGGGCGGACTGCTGCGGCAGCGCTCGGTCGCCTATCGCTGGGAGACCGAGACGCCGGTCGGCGTCGAGGGCTGGGCGACATACGGCGCCGGCCTGGTGAAGGCCAAGTGGATCGCCGTGCGCAACCAGGGCGACGCCGCCGGCGAGGAGTTCGTCATCGAGGAGCGCAACATCGCCGCCGACTTCAAGGCGGCCTTCGGCTTCATCCCCGACGACCCGACGATCAGCGTCTCCTCGAACAGCCAGTACACCGGCACCCGCGGCGTCGCCGAGCTTGACTGGATCGAGCTCGTGCCGGCACCCGACCCAGCCCCCGAGTGAGCCCCAAGGGTTGAGGGGCGGCGGGCGCCTGGGAGGGCATGGCTCGGCGGGAGCCTCGCCCAGCCGTTCGTCGAACGACGAATCCGGCCGCATGACTTTCGGCCGGACATCGGGTTTAGTCTCTACCGTTTGCGAGGGGGCCCGGATGCAGCAGCCACGCCAGATCGTCGTCATCGTCTTGATGTTGCTTGTCGCCGGGCTGGCAGCCTGCGACAGGAAGGTTGAGCGACCGCCGGCGGTCGCTGATCCGTCCACCAAACGCGCGACGCAGTCGGGCGACATCATCGGCGCCAAGGGCGACTATGGCGACCACGTCTGGCGCGGCATCCCCTACGCCGCGCCGCCGGTCGGGCCGCTGCGCTGGCGCGCCCCCGAGCCGCCGGCGCCGTGGATGGGTACGCGCGAGATGCTGCAGTTCGGCGCGCCGTGCGTGCAGTTCGCCAACAACTTCGGCGGCGTGCCGGGCAAGGAGGGCTCGGTGGGCGGCAGCGAGGACTGCCTGTTCCTCAACGTCTACGCGCCCGCCGTGCCGATTGAACAGGTCCCGAGCGGGGCGACGCGGCTGCCCGTCATGGTGTGGATCCACGGCGGCGGCAACACGATCGGTCACGCCGGCTTCTACAACGGCGGCAACCTGGCGAGCACCGGGCGCGTCGTCGTCGTCACCCTCAACTACCGCCTCGGTCCGTTCGGCTGGCTGCGCCACGCGGCGCTGCGCGAGGGCCTGACGCCGGAGGAGCAATCGGGCAACTTCGCCCTCCTCGATCTCATCCAGGCGCTGCACTGGGTGCAGGGCAACATCGCCGCGTTCGGCGGCGATCCGACCACCGTGACCATCTTCGGCGAGTCGGCCGGCGCGCAGAACGTGTTCGCCCTGCTGCTCGCGCCGCAGGCGCGCGGGCTCTTCCATCGCGCCATCGCGCAGAGCGGCGGCCTGTGGACCAGCTCGCCGCCGGAAGGCGAGAACCTGCGCGAGGCGACGCCGCCGGGCGATGCGCGCAGCTCGGCCGAGCTGCTGCTCACGCTGCTCGAGCGCGACGGCACGGCGAGCGATCGGGCCGCCGCCAAGCAGCATCTCGCGACCCTGTCGGCCGCCGACGTCGCCGCGTACCTGCGCGGCACGCCGAGCGCCGCGCTGCTGGCGGCCTACGAGCCCTTCCCGGGCAACGGCATGTTCGAGATGCCCAGGATGTTCGCCGACGGCGCGGTGCTGCCCCAGGACGACCCGCTGGCGCTGTACGCGCGCGCCGATCGCTGGAACTCCGTGCCGGTGATGGTCGGCACGACGCGCGACGAGAGCAAGCTGTTCATGTTCGGCGATCCGCAGCTGGTGCGCCGCTACTTCGGGCTCTTTCCCCGGCTGCGCGACGAGCGCATGTACAATCTGACGTCGGAGTACATGGCGAAGATGTGGAAGGCGACCGGCGCCGACATGCCGGCCGCAGCGATGAGCACGGTGCAGCCGCAGGTCTTCGTCTATCGCTTCGACTGGGACGAGGAACCGACCATCCTCGGCGCCGATCTGTCGGTCATGCTGGGCGCCGCGCACATTTTCGAGGTCCCGTTCGTCTTCGGCCACTTCGATCTCGGCAAGGACGGCAACGTCATATTCACCGAGAACAACCAGGCGGGCCGCACCGAGCTGTCGCGTGCGATGATGGACTACTGGGCCGGTTTCGCGCGCTACGGGCAGCCGGCGCACGGCGACAAGCCGGCGCCCGAATGGACGGCCTGGGACCCGCTCTCACCCAACAGTCCGAAGTTCGCCATCCTCGATACCAAGGCCGGCGGCGGCGTGCGCATGTCGAACGAGACCCTGACTGCCGTCGGGGTGATGGAAGCGCTCTACGCCGACCCGCGCCTGCAGGAACCGCGCGAGGAGTGCAAGCCGTTCCCCTACGACACCTTCCCGTGGAGCTGAGCGCGGTCCGCCGCCGGCCCAGCCGATGACGCCGGCGGTGGACCGCTTCGGCTGGCGCGGCGCGCTGATGGCCACCCTGGTGGTGCCGCTCGGCGCCGCGCTGGCGCTCGGGCTGGGGCTGGCGCAGGTGCTCGAGCCGCGCTGGATCGCCGCCGGGTGGCCGTCGGCGCACCGCTACCCGAAGAACGTCGAGATCACCGCGACGTTGATCGCCGTCGGCCTGGGCGCGGCGACGACGCTGCTGAGCCGCTGGCGCCTCGCCTGGGGCCTGGCCGTCGGACTGGCGGCGCTCGGCTACGCCGCCGCGCTGCCGTTGGCCCGCCCGCCGGCGCTGGTCGCC
>JBOHWA010000873.1:0-1924 GCA_050735855.1 Binatia bacterium | reverse complement strand
GCGCGGCGCCGCCGGCTCGGTCGAGAGCCTGCAGCCGGTGCACGCGTCGCTCGAAGAACGCTTCCTCGCGCATGTCGGCCATGCACCCAACCTGGACTGAGGTCGTGCGATGAGAAAGATCCTGGCTCTGGCGCTGAACACCGGTCGCGAAGCGATCCGCCAGCGGATTCTCTATTCGATCCTGTTCTTCGCCGTCCTCATGGTCGCCGTCTCGGCCCTGTTCGGCGCCGCATCGATCGGCGACCAGGTGAAGTACATGAAGGACTTCAGCCTGATGAGCGTCTCGCTCTTCGGCGTCATCATCGCCATCGTGCTGGGCGTCAACCTGCTGCACCAGGAGCTCGGCAGGAAGACCATCGTCAACATCCTCTCCAAGCCGGTGGCGCGCTGGCAGTTCATCGTCGGCAAGTTCTTCGGCCTCTTCGCCACCCTGGCGCTGATCGTCGCGCTGATGTCGACCGGCGTGGTGAGCTTCTTCGCCGTGCTCTCCGGCGCGCTCGACTGGGGTCTGGTGCTGGCCGCCGGCACCGCGCTGCTGGAGATCATGGTGGTGATCGCCGTGGCGCTGTTCTTCTCCTCGCTGGTGGTGACCCCGTCGCTCGCCGGCATGTTCACCGCCGCGACGTTCGTCGCCGGCCGCTCGTCGGGCTATCTGACCTACTTCCTGAACGAGGACCAGGCGCCCGGGGTGCAGGCACTGGCGCGCGGTCTGTACTGGATCCTGCCGCGGCTCGACCGCTTCAATCTCGCCGATCGGGTGGTCTACGGCGACGCCATCGACCCCACCTATCTGCTCGCGCTGGTCGGCTATGCGCTCGCCTACGCCGGCATCCTGGTGCTGCTCAGCATCGGCCTGTTCGCGCGCCGCGAGTTCGTCTGACCTGGCGAGGCGGCGTCACCGCCGGCTGGACGTCGCCAGTTGCGTCGGCGCGCGGCGGGCAGTAGCTAGCCCGGATCATGAGCCGCGTGATGGGCGTGGGGATGCGGGTGCTGCGCCCGCCAGGGGGGTCCGGATGCTGATCGTGGCCGTGTTCGTCCTCGGCGCCGTCGTCGGCAGCTTTCTGAACGTCTGCATCCATCGGCTGCCGACCGGGGCCTCGGTCGCCTTCCCCGCTTCGCACTGCCCGCAGTGCCGCCAGCCGATCCTCCCCTACGACAACATCCCGATCGTCAGCTACCTCCTCCTGCGCGGCCGCTGCCGGCAGTGCGCGACGCCGATCTCGCGCCGCTACCCGCTGGTCGAGATGCTCTCCGGACTCGCCGCCGTCGCCGCCCTGAGCCACTTCGGCCTGACCGCCTACGCGCTGATGGCCTTCGCCTTTCTCGCCTCGCTGATCGTCATCACCTTCATCGATCTCGACCACCAGATCATCCCCGATGCCATCAGCCTGCCCGGCATCCTCGTCGGCTTCGGCTCGGCCGTGCTGCTCGGCCAGCCGCATTGGAGCGCCTCGCTGGCCGGCATCCTGCTCGGCGGCGGTCTGCTCTGGGTGGTCGCCGAGGGCTACCACCGCCTGACCGGCCGCGAAGGCATGGGCGGCGGCGACATCAAGCTGCTCGCCATGATCGGCGCCTTCCTCGGCTGGCGCATGATCCCGGTGACCCTGATGATCGCCTCACTGTCCGGCACGGCCATCGGCCTGAGCCTGATGCTGTCGCGCGGACGCTCGACGCGCATGGCGATCCCGTTCGGCCCCTTCCTCGCCCTCGGCGCCGCCTGCGCGCTGTTCTGGGGCGAGGCGCTGATCACCTGGTATCTCAACCTGGCGATGCCCACCGCCTGAGCGGGGCCTGCATCGGAAGCGCCGCTGCGCGGCGCAAGCGCGGGCGGGCCTCACTGCCGGCGAGTGTCAGCTTGGTGGAGGGCGCCGGTCCCTCGGCGCCGTGCTGATCCCAACCGCGCTGCCCGCGGCGAGCACGGCGC
>JBOHWA010000872.1:0-15927 GCA_050735855.1 Binatia bacterium | reverse complement strand
GGCGTGGAGCAAGGCGCTGGTGATCCGCGGCCGCGCGGCCATCGCCGCGGCCGGCGCGGCGCGGGTGGCGGTGTTCTACGAAGACGACGCCGGTCGCGAGCAGTCGCCGGAGTTCGTCCTGATCAGTGAAGACTAGGGGCGTCAGAGGATCTCGATCGAGCCCCCGTAGTCGAGCATCAGGAAGATGCGGTAGCGTCCCGACTGGCGGCCGGGCTCGGTCCCCAGGTCCTGGTCCGACCAGACACGGCCGTCGTGGAAGCGGCTCCGGCTCGATCCGACGAGGTGGATCGAACGCGGCAGGCGGAAATCCTGCTCGGCGAGATACCGGTAGATCGAGGTGTCGGCCTCGACCTGCGGCGCGAACAGCGAGGGGCCTGCATACGTCGCCGCGTCGGGCGGATAGTCGCCGAAGATCTCCAGCCCACCGCCCGTCGCCCGGTCTCCCTCCAGGGCGATCTCGACGGCCAGGCGGTTCCCCGGCGAGATCAGCTCTTTGGCGATGGGGATCCGATACCAGGCGCGCTCCGGCTTCAGGGCCCGCCCCTGTGCGCTGGCGATCGACTCGTACCAGTACGCCAGCGTTGGCAGGTCGCCATCGCCGCGCGCCACGCCGCCGCGATAGCGCTTGACCTCCTGCCCATTGACGCGCACGACGACGTCGGCGCCGCCCGCCGGGTCGGGCAGCAGATCGAGCTTGAGCTCGGCGGACAGCGGGGGCTCGAGGGCAGTTGGCAGGACGAATTCCTGGCTGGCGATGCTGCGGTTGGGCGCCAGCGCGGACTGCCATTCGCGCCAGTGGTGCGCCAGCGGGCGGCCGAAGAGCAGAACCAGCGCGGCGATGGCGAACGACGGCGCGAGCAGGGCCAGCACCGTCGCGCGCCGCCACCGGTGACGGGCGAGCTCGGCGGTGAGGTATGCCAGCCAGCCGATCACGGCGAGGATCACGACGACGCGCACGCCGTGTGCCGCGTCGGGGGTGAGCGGCAGCCACTCGATGAGGCGCGCAATGCTCAGGGTCGTCGCGGCGACCAGGCCGGCGACGGTCACCGCGGCGAGCGCGACGAGGCGGCGCCCCTGTCCGCTGCGCCACGCGCGCCGTACTCCCCCGCTCAGCACGGCGAGCGCCACGGCGGCGAAGCAGATCATCATCGGCATCGCGTACACGGCGTAGCGGACCTCGATCTTGACCACCACGTACGTCAGCCACAGGTACAGTGTGGTCAGGATCAGCGGCACGGCGACGCGCCAGCGCTGCAGCGACAGCGGCATGCCGATCAGTGCGAGGGCGAGCAGGACGCGGTGCGACGTCTGTTGACCGGCGATGCTGGTGAGAAAGCTCCACTGGGAATCGTTGTAGGGGTACACCCACGCGACGTAGAGCTTGTGCAGTGCGACGCGCGTGCTCTCGACGGGGTGCGCGCGCCAGATGCGCACGGTCGCCGCGCGCAGGTCCCGCATGCGCGGCTTGCGCGTCGGCGGGTTGCCGATCACGGCGAGCAGCTCGTCGCTCGGCGGATGCTGATACGCCACGCCGTCGGTCTTCCAGCCCACATTGGCGAACACGGCGCCGGCGTACAGGTCGGGCCCGGGATCCATCGTACCGGACCAGACCGGGGTCCCGGTCAGCGCCGCGGTCAGCACCAGCCGCGGGCCGATGACGACGAAGAACCCGGCCGCGAAGACCAGCACCGCGGCCAGTTGGTGGCGCCACGTCCGGCCCCAGTTGCGCACGATGATCGCCGGCAGAAAGAGCGGGAACAGCCCCTGCAGCGCCGGTCGCACCAGCATCGTCGCCGCGATCACGATCCCGGCGCCGAAACTGCAAGCGGTGCGGCGTCGTTCCGGCACGCAGATCGCCCAGAGTCCGGCGACGTACAGCAGCGACGCCAGGGTTTCCGTCTGGCCGCGCGCCGCCGCGAAGATGAACGGTTCGTACAGCGCCGCCAGCGTGAGCGCGATGACGCCCGCGCCCACCCCGCCGAGGCTGCGTGCGAGGCTGAAGAGCAGCAGGCAGGTCAGCGTGTCGAGTCCCGCCTGCAGGACGAACATGGCGCGCGGCTGCGGGCCGAACAGCCAGTGCATCAGCGCGACGGTCACCGAATATACCTCGCCCTTCATCAGGCTGCCGCGAAACGCGTCACTCAGCGTCACCTCCCCCGTGCCGTCGACGGCGCGCAGGTAGCGGGTTGCCGCCAGCTCGTAGAAGGGCTCGTCCCAGTAGGGCGGCCGCGGCGGCAGCGTCAGCACGAAGGCCAGACGCAGCCCGAGTGCCACCAGCAGGACCACCCAGACGATCCGGCGGAGCGGGTCCGGCATGTCTGCGCCTACACTGCGAACGCCGGGCGGAGCAAGGCGCGAGCTACCCCCGCCGCCTGTGTCGTGCTAGTCGCGCTGCGATGCGCAGCGGCATCGTCGCCTCGGTGGACACGGCCGTCCGCGATACTGCGTCGCGCGCGCCGGCGGCGCCGCTGAGCGATCGATTCTGCGACGCGGTGGTGGTGGTCCTTGCGCTGTGGACCGTGTGCTGTCACGCCGTCGTTGCGGCGGGCGGCGACCTGCGGGCGTTGCTGCTCCTCTACGGCGCCGTCATGGCGATCAGCCTGGCGCTGTGGCTCAGGCGGCGCGCGGCCTCGCCGGCTCCGGTCGTCCCCGACGCCGCGGCAACCGGCGAGCGGTCCGTTCCGGCGCCCTGGATGCTGCGCGCCGTCGCCCTGGTGGCCGGCGCGGCGGTCGCAGCGCGCTTCGTCATGCAGCCGGACTATCTCCAGCTCTGGTGGAGCGCCGCCGTCGTGCTCGGGCTTGCGGCCGTCGCCCTCTACTATCGGGAGCCGCCGCTGTTCTCTCCCCCCGAGCGCAGCCGCTCATCCGAATTCCTGCTCTGGCTGCTGGCTGCGGCCGCGGTCGTGGTGACGCTGATCGCTCATCGCCCCGACCACGACGACGCCTTCTACGTGAACGTCGCGGTGGCCGTGGCCGATCTGCCGCGGCAGGCCTTGCTGAGCCTTGGTACGATGCACGGCATCGAGGGCTTGCCGCTGTATCTCCCCTTCTACCGTGTGCACTCGTACGAGCTGCTGAACGGAGCGCTGTCCTATCTGACCGGCATTCCCGCGATCTATTGTTTCCACTGGTTGTCGGCCGGCAGCGCCGCTCTGCTGGTGCCGCTCGCCTACGCGAAGTTCTTCCGGCTTTTGACCCCGCGTCGCTGGCTGGCGACCGTGGCCACCCTCATGTTCGTCCTGGTGGCAACGGGCGAGACCCATCGCTGGTACGGCAACTTCGCCTTCGTCCGCTTGTGGCAGGGGAAGGCGATCTTCATCACCGTCTTCACGCCGCTGGTGTATGCGTATGCGCTGCGCTTCGCGGCGCGTCCCAACCGGCGCGACTGGGCGATGTTGGGGGCGGCCCAGATCGCCGCGGTCGGGTGCAGCGCGAGCGCGTTGTGGGCGGCTCCAGTCGGCGCAGCCATCGCCCTGTGCTGCGCGGTGCGACCGTCGCGCGAGGGGGTGAGGACCGTGCTGCTCGGCGGGCTCGCATCGGGCTACGTTCTGGCCGCCGCCTGGCTCGTGCGCGCCAGCGCCAGCGGCTACATTGCCGAGCCGGCGGGATACCGGGCGGCGGTCGCTGCCGCTCCCGCGCTGCAGGGGGCGTTGCTCAACGTCCTCGGCGACGCGCGCCTGTTGATCTTCGGGATCGCGACGCTGCTGGTGGGATGGGTGTTCGCCCCGTCGGGCCTCGGCCGGCGCTTCGCCGTCGTCGCACCGCTGGCGATGCTGCTCGGACTGTTGAATCCGTACATCGCCGACCGGGTGGTCGTCAGCGTGACCGGTCCCTCCTACTGGAGAAGCATGTGGGCCGTTCCCCTGCCGATCCTCATGGCGCTGGTGCTCACGTCGCCGTTGCACCTCGCGGGCGACTGGCTGCGGCCAGGGGTGCGCCGCGCGGCCTGGCTGGTCCTGCTCGCGGCCTTCGCCTGCCTGATTCCGCGCTTCAACGGGCTCAGCCCGCAGAACCTGGTCTCCCTCGGGTGGCCGGCACTGAAGGTGCCGCACGACACCTACGAATGGGCGGCCGCGGTGAACGAGAGCGTCCCGCCGCGATCGTTTGTCGTCGCTCCCTTCGAGGTCAGCACGTGGATCGTCACGTTTCATCAGCACTCGTACCCGGTGCTGGTCCGCCGCTATCTGCACACCTGGGGGACTCGATTGACTCGCGAGGAGTTGCTAGAGCGCACGGCCATGCAGCGCTTTGTCGACGCGCCCGAGTTGATCGCGGCCGCGCCGCAGCAGTTTCGCGACGATCTGGCGCGGTTCAAGGTGCGGGCGGTGTGTCTGGTGAACACGCCGGCCGCCGCGACGGCGCGCGCCATCCTCGAGGAGGAGCGCTTTCAGCAAACGCGCCACGACGGCGCCTACGAGCTGTGGGTGCGGACGGACGGGCGACGACGCCCATCGAACTGGATGATGCATTGAGCGGCGAGAGGGGATTGTACCTCCTGGTGACGATTCCAGCCCTCAACGAGGAGCGGACCGTCGGCCAGGTGATCCGGGGCGTGCCGCGCGACATGCCCGGGATCGGCACCGTCGAGGTGCTGGTGGTCGACGACGGCAGCGAGGACCGGACGGCCGAAGAGGCCGAGCGGGCCGGCGCCCGGGTCATCCGACACGCGTCGATCCGCGGGGTCGGCGGCGCGTTTCACTCGGCGCTCAACTATGGCCTCGAGCACGGGGCGGATCTGATCGTCAGCCTCGATGCGGATGGGCAGTTCAACCCCGCCGACATCCCGGCGCTGATCGCACCGGTGGTCAGCGGCGAGGCGGAGTTCACCACGGCGTCGCGCTTCAAGGACCCGACCCTGACGCCCGAGATGACCTGGAGCCGGCTGTGGGGCAATCGGATGATGAGCCGGATCATCTCGTACCTGACGCGGCAGCGATTCTATGACGTCTCGTGCGGTATGCGCTGTTACGGCCGCCGCGCGGCGCTCCAATTGTATCTGCTCGCCCGCTTCACCTACACGCAGGAGGTCTTTCTCAACCTCGCCTTCCGCGAGGTGCGCATCAAAGAGGTGCCGATCCGCGTGCGCGGCGTACGCGAGTTCGGTCAGAGCCGCGTCGCCGGGAACCTGCCGCGCTATGCCCTGCGCACGGCGACCATCATCATCCGCTCCTATCGCGACTACTGGCCGCTGCAATTCTTCGGCGTGCTCGCGCTGGCGCTGATCGCCGCGGCCACGGCATTCGGCGGGTACTTCCTCGTCCACTACGCCCGCAGCGGCCAGTTCCGGCCACACACCTGGGCGGGCGTCGCGGCCGGCGCGTGCATCGGGCTGGCGGCGTTGTCGATTCACCTCGGCCTCATCGGTGACATGCTCAACCGCCACCGGATCTACCTCGAGGAGCTGCTCTATCGGCAGCGGGTCGAGGGGTACCGTCCCGCCGGCCGGGCGCCGGAGCCTGGCGAGCGCCGGTGATGCGGCGCCGGTCGGGTGGCGCGGCGCTGCGGGTCACCCTCGACCGTACGACTCGACCAGGGTGACGACGTACTCGCTGACGTCGATCATGTCGCCGAGCATCTGATCGCGCTTCTGTTCCCAGCGCTCCCTGGCGCCGGCGTCGGAGAGGATCTCGATCGCCTTGGCCAACGCGTCGCGCTGCGCGGTCTGCCGGTCGCGGAACGTGTAGGTGAGGCCGTAGCGCCGCTCCTGGTCGTCGGTGTAGCCCCGCCCGGTGGTGGCGACGAAGATGGCCGGCGTGCCCAGGGTGGCGCTCTCGCTGGCCATCGTCGCGCTCTCACCGATGAAGAGACGGGCGAAGGCGAGCACATGGTGGACGTGCTCGAGCGGCCCGCTGAGCCGGTAGGGGACCAGACCAGGCGGCAGCGGGCCTTCGGCGCTGATCACCACGCGGCCGAAGCGCTGCAGGGCGCGAATCGCGTCCTCGACCTGCGTGAAGCCGTGATCGAGTGTGTCGTGCGCGGCGCCCCACGACACCAGCCGGACGAAGATGAACGGCTCGTCGCGCGAGAGTCCGAAATCCGCCAGACGTTGCGCATCCGGTGTGAAGCTGTTCGGGTGTGTGTAGGCCAGTTCCTGGTAGCCGGCGTAGGTGCGGTGTTTGGCCGCCGGGACGCGACCGTAGTAGCACTGCGGCGTCACCACCGCCGTGCAGACCGGATAGGTGATGAGGTTGGACAGCGTCGCGTTCTCGGTGTCGTAGAAGACGACGGAGGGGACCCGACAGAGCCAGCCGGCCTGGGCGATGAATGTGCCGGCGGTCGTGGTCATGACGTCGGGGCGGAACTGCCGCACCCGCCGGCAGAGGCGATAGGTGCGCGCGAACAGCTCGACCCCCAGCCCGAGCAGGCCGCTGCGGGCGGCGCCGAGATCCTCGTGCTCGAGCTCCAGGCGCCGCAGCAGATCGACGGTGAGATCCTTGCGCCGGGCGGTGATGAGCACGGTGTGACCGCGCCGGCGCCAGATCTCGATGGCGCGACGGAAGAAGTGGACGTCGCCCGGATGAGTGAGGTCGACCAATATCCGCATGACACTCAGACGCGGGCGGGAGCCCCACGAACGCGTCGCACCATAGTACGGTTCGCCGCCGCCAATCCACTCGCGGCGGCGCGCGTGTGCGTCGCTCGCATCGGCGAGGTCGTTCGATTAGGAATCGGCCTGCAGCGCGTCGGCGGGGCCGCGCCAAGTTGGAGCGGGAGCCAGAACGATGGGTGATGGTCGAATGGTCGCACGACCCGGCCGCGGAGCCACCGCGGCTGGCGATCGGCCGTTGGTGGCACGCGGCCGTCGACTCGCCACCGTGCTGACCGGGTCCTGGCGTCGCGAACCGCCCCTCCTCGAGATGTCCGAGGAGGACCTGGACGACGTCACGCACGGGCTCTTGCGATCGAAGACGGGCTCCCTGGCCTGGTGGCGCGTCCGCGGCTCACCGCTGCGTGCATCCGCGGCCGGCGGTCGGCTGCGGTCCGCCTATGAAAATCACGGATTCCAGACCGCTTTTCATGCCGGCAACCTCACCCGCGTTGTCACGCGCCTGCGCGAGGGAGGGGTCGAGCCGGTGCTGGTGAAGGGCCCGGCCATCGCCCGTCAGTATCCCGAGCGCGGCCTGCGGCCGTTCGGCGACTTGGACCTCTGTGTACGCCCGGACCAGTGCGCCACCGCCGCCGCCATCCTGCGCGGCTGGGTCGGTGAGTTCACACCGGTCGATCTGCACAGCGGCTTCAAAGAGCTCAAACCGCGCCGCTGGGACGACGTCTACGCGCGCACGCAACTGGCGACCTTCGGCGGGATCGAGGTGCGGCTGCTGGCGGCGGAAGACCATCTCCGCTTCCTCTGCTTGCATCTGCTCCGGCACGGCGTTCCCACTCCCCTGTGGTTGTGCGATGTCGCCGTCGCCCTGGAGTCTCGCCCGCCGCAGTTCGACTGGGATCTGGTGCTGGGTGCCGAACGCCGGCCGGCCGACTGGGTGGCCTGCACGATCGGTCTGGCCCACTGCGCGCTCGGCGCGACCGTCGACGACACCCCTGCGGCCGGACGGGCGGGGCGCCTGCCGCGATGGCTGGTGCCGAGCGTGCTCGAGGGGTGGGGGAAGCAGTGTCCGGCCGACTATCAGGCACCGGAGCTGTCGCCCGACGTGTGGAGCCTCCTGGCGCGCGGCTCGGCGACCGTGCGCCAGTACTGGCCCGACCCGGTGGCAGCGACCGTTCACCTCCGCCGGCGATTCAGCAATTCGCCGCGGATGCCGATCCAGGTCGTGGATGCACTGGCGCGGCTCGCCCGCTTCAGCCTCCGACGGCTCATGGGTCGACGCCCGGATTTCGACCACCTCTGAGCCAGCGGGTTGCGCGCGCGCTGCTCCACGCCACCGGCTGGGCCGCGACCGCCAAACTTTGTGCTTGCCCTAGCTGACAAGCGGCTGATAGAGAGCCGCAAATCGCAGATTGCTGCGCTTGGGCGAGAGGAGCCACCATGACCACTTCCTGCAGGCCACCCGACCAAGCGCACGGGCATCGATCTGGATTGCGCAGCGCGCTGCTGATGGGGCTCCTGGCAGTGGTCGCGCTGGCCAGTGCCGCGCAGGCGCAGGTCACCGTGATCGACGATTTCGAGTCGTACGCCAACAGTGCGGCCCTGCAGGCGACATGGGTCGCCATCGCGCCCCTGCCAGCGGCGAGCGTGACCCTCGATCCGGCCGGCATCACCTTCAGCTCGATGAGCATTGCCTACGACGTCAGCACGGGGACCAACGCCGTCGAGATCACGTTTGGCGCCGACCAGGACTACACGCTTCGCACGACGATCAGGATCATTTACGAGGTCACGGCCGGTAGCAACAACGAGGATGTCGTCCTCGAGCTGCGCGACAACGCGAACACGGTGTTGGTGAGCGCCGTGGCGCCGAACGGTACGGGCGCGGGCGAATCGACCTGGGAGGTGAACCTGGTCCCGTTCTCGAATCTGGCGGCCGTCCGCAAGATTCGGCTCGCCATCACAGACGATGGCGACATGTCGGGCACCGGCACGATCCTCTTCGACGATATCAACGTCAGCTCTGGCACGTATTCCACCTGCCGCTCCTGCCACGGTGAGTTCATCGGTCAGCCCTACGTCGCGTTCACGGACGGCGCGGTGTGGAATCCGGATCTGCACGACATCCACCGCTACACGATGCTGAATTTCGACTGCAAGACCTGTCACACCCTGCCCGCATACTTTCCCGTCTTCATCGGCAAATCCGACGGTGGCACGGGCTTGCCGGGGATCGGCTGCCTCGGCTGCCATGGCCGCGAGGAGGACATCGGACACGACACGATATCGTCGGGTCGAGGGGCCGGCCTGAACCAACACCATCATCGGGCAGGGGTGACGGAGTGCGCCAAGTGTCACTCGGACGCCGATCCGGCGAACTACGAGCCGGTGGGAGAGAACGTGCGCCCGGCCTACTACCTCGCTGAGCCTGCCCACCCGGCCAAGCCCACCAACCCGTGCTCGGCGTCTGAACGGTTCGTCAGTCTCGTCGAGGGGTTGGACAACGACGGAGACCAACTCTACGAGACGCTCGATCCGGACTGCCGGGCGACCGCCGCCCCCGCCTTGGACAATGCGGCGCTGGTCGCACTCTTCGGACTGCTGCTCGGCGTCGGCTTCTGGCGCCTACGGCTGGCGAAGCGGGCGCAAACTGACATAGGCCGACCCTGAGGGGGCAGCCCTGCTGCTCGACGCGCCCTGCCGCCACGCGAAGCACAGATTTGAAGCTTGACAAGGGCGACAGGCGTCTTCTATAAAAACGCTGCTTCGGCGGGCAGAGGAGGCTCCGATCTGGGGTCATGCCTGGAGCCCGGAGAAGAGAGTGGAGCAGGAATGTCCTCGAAGGCCACCGATCGTTACCAACAGATCAAGACGGTTGAGGCCGCGCCGCTCGAAGACGGCGTGATCCTGCTCGACCCCGAGACCAGCCAGTTCTCGGTCCTGAACCAGACCGCGACGGTGATCTGGGCCAAAGTTGCCGAGCCGGCTACCAGTGAGGAAATCGCTGCCGAGATCCGCCTGCAGTTCGAGGAAGTCGACGGCGGCGTCCTGTCCGAGGTCGAGGACACGCTGCGGCAGATGGTTGAGCGGCAGTTGATCAAGCAAGTATAGGCGACTACCACCACGTCAGGTGACAGCAGCAAGTAGGAGGAGGACAGCATGGTGAAGGTTGACAAGCGGCCGCGCTATGAAAGCCCCAAGATCACGGCCATGGATCGGGACGAAGTTCTGCAGGTCTTCCAGATGTCCGCTGCGCAGATCAGCGCGGCGGGTTGCTGGTGGGCCGCTGGGTGTGCGACGAGCACCCCCTGCGTGACGGGTAACCCGCTGTAATTCGGTTGTCGGGGCCGGATGGGCATCGCCCGTCCCGGCCCCGACGCATTTTGAAAACGATTCCCACCCCTCGGCGTGCCTACCCCCGATAAGACCAAGATCGTCCGCGGTGTGAAACTCCGCCGCGACCCGGCACGCGAAGAGTGCTTCACGGTCGTCGAATTGCACAAGGACCTGTGCGACTACGACGACATGTCGGACGTCTCGCAGCGCCAGCGCCTGCATCGCCACATGCACAACGAGATGCAGACCCTCGAGATCGTCGCCCAGAGCCTGGCGGATTTCCCCGACGCGCCGTGGGACCTGCGCATGCAGATCGCCCGGCAGTGCTGGGACGAGACGCGGCACAGCGCAATTCTGTACCGCCGTCTGCAGGAGATGGGCGGTCGCAAGGGCGAGTTTCCGGTCATGAACTACGAGTGGGGTGTCACGCAGCTGCTCGATTCCATGCCGGCACGCCTGGCGGTCCAGAACCGCACCTTCGAAGGCGGCGAAATGGACCTCCTGCGACAGCAGGTCGGCATGTGGACTGCGGCGGGCGACACTGAAACGGCCGCGCTCATGGATGCCCTGCTGGCGGACGAAGTGCAGCACGTGCGCTACGCCAACCGCTGGCTGAAGCAATCCGCGCGCGAAAATCCCCGCACCCTGCTGCAGGTGGCGAGCGGGGTGCAGCTGCTCAAGAAGGTCACGGAAGCGCTCGCACCTGAACCGGGCGAAGTGAACGCGGTCGGGGTCAACCTGACGGAGTTCACCCACGTCGAGGTGCTGACCAACGTGGACGACCGCAAGTTGGCTGAGTTCACCGACGCCGAGCTCGCCGAGTTGCTGCGCAACGAGGGGTTCTCCTCGCTCGTCCAAGCGTCGACCGGGTCGACCTGAGCCAAGGCAGCGGCGGGACTCGGTAGGGTGTTCCCGGCGGGAGCAGGCGAAGTCGGGGGCGAGATCAACCGGGGCGACGAGCCCTGGTGGTCGGCGGCGCGGCTCCAGGCGGTCGAGCAACGCGAGTACGTGTCGCGTGCCTCGGCCACTTATCAGTTCGGCGACGCCCTGCTGCGCATCGACGCCAACGACCCGCCGCTGGTCGAGGGGTTCGCGCGCCGGTACGGGGACTGCGCCGTATCGCCTGCGTCGGTCGCCGACGTGCCGGGCGTGCGCCTGACCATGCAGCGCAGCTTTGACCCGCAGATGATCGTGCTGACGTTCCAGGAAGGCGCGCCGCCCGATCCTGCCGGCGTCGCGTACAATCTGCTCCGACCGACCCACGCGGTGCCACCCTTTCGGGTGTGGGACGCGCCGCTGCCGGCCTGGCGACTGGCGGGCGGTACGACGGGTCCGGTGCTGGCCGCCTGCGGCGCCCGCGTCCTCATGCACCCCAAGCTGGTTCCGCAGGAATTCCTGGTCGAGTACCTGGTCGGGATCACCCTCGGGACGCAGCCGTCGATGTTGCCGATCCACGGCGCCTCGCTGCGCATCGGCGAGGCCGGCGCGGTGCTGGTGGGCGCATCGCGAGCCGGCAAGACGACGACCTCCCTCCATCTGGCGGCGCGCGGCCATGCGCTGCTGGGCGATGAGATCGCTCTGATTCGCATCGCGACCGGCGAGATCGTTCCATTTCGCCGTGCGGTGAACCTGCGGCCCGGGCCCTACCGCGAAGATCTGGCGAGAGAGCTGGGGCTGCCCCCTGCCGATCAGAGCGAGAGCGCCGCTGCAGAGGCCGACTCGGTGCCGCATCGCATCACCGAGCTGTTCCCCCGCCAGCCAGCCCACCCGGCACCCTTGCGGGCGGTCTTCTTTCTGGCCGGGTTTGCCGATCGAGCCTCGGTCGAGCCGTTTCAACTGACGCTCGGTCACGAAGACATCTTCGCCTGGATCACGACACCGGAGATCGCTTACTGCTCATGGGGAATGGCGCCGGCGCGGCGGGCCTTGCGGCTGTTGGCGCTGAAACAGACGTTGTCGCGAATCCCCTGCTGGCTGGTGAAAGTTGGCCCGCCGCGCGATACGGTACAGGTCATCGAGCGCACCATGGAGGAACTCGCATGCTGACGGTCAAGGAGCGTGGCCACTTCGTGGCGACGCTGCGCTACGCGTACGTCGCGGTCATGGAAACGCTGTCCGCCTGGGTGCCGACGACGCCCGAGATGGAGGTCAAGCTGCTCTTCGGCGAGCACATCTGGGACGCGGCGCAGCATGCCGACAGCCTGGGGAAGCGCACCTACGAGCTGCGCCTGCCGCCGCAGAAGAGCCACCGTCCCGCCGACGGGTACGCGGAGCTGCTCGCCGCCGTGGCCGCGCTCGAACCGACGCCCCAACGTCTGGCGGCGATGTACGACGTGTTGCTGCCAGGACTTGCCGGCCGCCAGCGACGCTACGTCGAGCAGACCGACACGCTGGTCGACGCACCGACCGTGCGCATCGTGGAGCGCCACCTGGTCGACAACACCCGGATGATCGAGACCGCACACGCCCTGCGCCAGGCGCTGCCGGCGCTGCAGCTGGCCGATGCGCCGTGGCTCACCGCCCTGCGCCAGCGCGAGGCGAGCGCCGAGCTGCTGGCCTCCCTCGTCCCCGAGGCCGCAGCCACGGCGGTGGGGGCGTAGATGCGCGCGGCCGGCGACACGAAGGTCGTCCGCGGCATCGAAGTTCGCAACGATCCGGCCCGCGAGCCGTGCTTCACCGTCGTGCACCTGCACCACGATGTGCCCGATACCGGCAACGCGACGGTGGAGGCGCGCATGATGCGGGCGCACCGCGAGTACAATCAGGAGGTGCAGACGCTGGAGGTCGCCGCGCTCTGCCTGGTCGACTTCCCCGAGGCGCCCTGGGGGTTGCGGATGGAGCTGGCACGCCAGTGCTGGGACGAGGCCCGTCACGCGGAGCTCTCGTACCGCCATCTGAAGGACTTGGGCGGCTGGAAGGGCATGTACCCGATCGCCAACCTGGACTGGTCGGTGGTGGCGATGCTGGACTCGCTGCCGGCGCGCCTGGCCGTGCAGCACCGCACCTTCGAAGCCGGGTCGCTCGATATCGAGATCGCCGCGGTGCCCATGCTGTACGATATGGGGCACCAGGGACAGGCCGAGATGACCGACGCCATCGAGGCCGACGAGGTCCAGCACGTCCGCTTCGCCAACGAATGGCTGAAGCAGCTGACCGACGCGCAGCCGCGCGCGGTGCTGCAGATCGCGGCGGCGATGGCCTGGCTGCGGAAGTTGGTCGAGGCGACCTCGGACGATCCGCTGAAGGACATCTCGACCAACGATGAGACCCGGCAGATGGCCGGCTTCTCGCCCGCCGAGGTCGGCCAGGTGGCACGCATGGAACGTGCGATGCCCGCCCCGTTCGCCTCGACGCGCAGCGGACCCTCGGATGACTAGCGCCAGCAGCCCCGCCTTGGATCCGGCGCTGTTCGCGCCGAGCCCGGCGCGCGACGCACGCTTCACCGTCGCCGCACGCTGGGCCGAGTGCGCCAACTTTGCGCCGACCCACCCGCTGCGCGCCATCGAGTTCCTGCACCGACAGATGAACGAGGAGATCGACAGCCTCGAGTGCTCGGCGGCCAACCTGCGTGATTTTCCGGAGGCTCCCTGGGATCTGCGGCTGAGCCTCGCCCGGCAGTGCGCGGACGAGGGGCGCCACGCGGCGATGTTTCGGCGTATCTTCGAGCGCCGCGGCGGGCACGTCGGCCAGTATCCGGTGCTCAACTTCCAGTACCGCATCGTCGCGCACATCCGCTCGCTGGTCGGCCGGCTCGCCATCCAGAACCGCAGCTTCGAGGCCGGCGGACTCGACGCCATCGCCTACGGCATCGAGCAGGCGCGCCGGGAGGGCGACGAGGAAATGGTCGAGCTGTTCGAGGCGCAACAGGCCGACGAGATCTCCCACGTCCGCTTCGCGAACGAGTGGATCAACGCGGCGACGGCGCAGAATGCACGCAGCGTGATGGAGATCGGCGCCGCGCTCGCCGGGGCGTCGAAGGCCTTCCACCAGGTCATGGGACCGGAAGCGACCGAGGGTGTGAGCTACAACGCCGACAGCGCGGCCCGGCGCGAGGCGGGCTTCAGCGACAGCGAGGTTGGGCTGGCCATCGAGCTGCAGAGTCAGCCGGCTGGCCGTTCACCGCTGGAGGCGCTGCGCCGCGGATGACGGCAGCACGCGGAGAGGAGACCGCCCGGGCCGTCAGCGCCTTCGTGGTCGACCGCGCCCATCTCCTCCTCCCGCTGGCCGCGCAGCTGGGCCCGGCGCAGACCGACTTCGAGAGCGCCATCCGCGGCAACAGCATGGCGCCGGCGATTCCGGGCGGCGCCCGTCTGCGCGTGCGCATCGACGGCCAGCGGTCCTGCGAGGTCGGCGACGTGGTGTTCTACCTCGCCGACGATGGCTACACGGTCCACCGCGTGGTGCGCGGGCCGCGCCGAATATCCGGTGGGGACTATCTGCTTGCCGAAGGTGATGCGCGCTTCGCCCCCGACCCCCCGGTGCCGTGCCGCCAGGTGCTCGGTACCGTGGTGGCCGTCCAGATCAACGGCGAGTGGCAACCGATCGGTCCCCAGACGCCTGGCCCCTGGCACCGGCGTGCCGTGCGCGCCGTGACCCTGCCCGCCATGATCATCACCATGTGGGTCAGCCTGGGGGCCGCCGCTCGCTTGGCCGCGCTTCTCCTCAGCCTCGAGTCACGGGCCCGTCTCGCGCGGCGCCGGCTCCTGCATCGTCGGGCGTGGTGAGGCACGCCGGGCCGGGTCCCGCGGGCTGGCTGGCCGCGTTCCGCGAGCAGGCAGGCCAGACGGGTCGAGGGCTCGACCTGCTCGAGTCGCCCCCCGATTGGACGCCGTCGCTGGCCGACGATCCGCACTGCCGGGTGGTCTTCGACGGCGTCCTCTACAACCTGGGCGAACTGCGCGAACAATTCGCCGCGCAGGTTCCCGGCGCGCCGACCGCGGCGGACCTGGTGAGCCAGGCCTACCGCCGCTGGGGCCAGGATGCGATCGCCCGCCTGAAAGGCATCTTTGCGGTGATCATCGCCGATCGCGCCCGCGACCTGCTGCTGTGCGCCCGCGATCCGCTCGGCATACGTCCGTTGTTCTACGCCGAGGTCGGCCAGGTGCTGCTGCTGTCCCCCTCCATCGAGACGCTGCTCGCCCATCCCGGCGTGTCGAGCGAGCTCAACCGCGCCTGCCTGGTCGATCGCCTGACCAGGCATTGGCCGGCCAACGACGAGACCTACCATACCCGTGTGCGACGCGTGCCGCCCGGCCACGTCATGCGGGTCAGCAACCACGATCGCCGGGCCGACCGCTACTGGAATCCCGTGCCGGCCACCGGTCCGATGGCGTGGATCCCAGACGACGAGGCGCCGGAACGGTTCGAGGCGCTGTTGCGGCAGGCCGTGGCGCGCTGTCTGGCGTCCGGTCGGGCCGGAATCTACGTCAGCGGCGGGCTGGATTCGAGCACGCTGGCCATGCTCGCGGCGGATCTGCGACGCGAGCCGGAGCAGGCGCCGTGTGCGCTCTCGCTGATATTCTCGGGAATCGACCGCGATGAGCCGGCGCGTCAGCGCGACCTGGCCGCCCAGCTCGGCATGTCGCACGTGCAGCTCCCGTTCGGCGCGGCCGTCGGTCCCGAAGGAACGCTCGGCGCGGCGCTCGAGATGACTCGCCACATGCCGGCCCCGCTGGCCTTGATCTGGCGGCCGGCGCTGCAGCGCCTTGCAGGCGAAGGCCGCGAGCGCGGCTGCCGCGTCGTCCTGGCCGGCGACGGTGCCGACGAGTGGCTCTCGACCAGCGCGTTCGTGGCCGCCGATCTGCTGCGCTCGCTGGACATCGCAGGGCTCTTCCGGTTGTGGCAGCTCTACGCCGGCTCATTTCACTTCTCGCGCCGCGAGGCGTTTCGGCTCGTGCTGTGGCGATACGCGGCCAGGCATCTGGGACGGGACGCGTACTACGCCGCCGCGTCCCGCCTCGGGGCGCGGAACCTGGTGCGACAGCGTTGGCACTCGGCCGCGATACGGGCCGCCGCGTCACCGCCCTGGATCGCCCCCGATCCCACAC
>JBOHWA010000871.1:0-3714 GCA_050735855.1 Binatia bacterium | reverse complement strand
GCGGTGCGTGTCGTGGCCCGCGACTAGAAGAGGTACTTGGCGCCGAAGACGAAACGCGCGCCGGCGTCGTGCACGTCGTCGACGTCGGTGTCGACGTAGCGGAAGTCGAGCTTGACGTTGAACGGCGTGGTGAACACCAGGCCGGCGTTCCAGTCCCAGTAGTGGTGGTCCGGGGCGAAGATGAGCTGCTGGCTGTGCGTGTAGCCAGCGTTGGCGTCGAAAGCCCAGTCGAAGCAGGTTTCGCCGTTCGGGAACGGGCAGGAGAGGGTCGGCAGCGGGATGGCGAAGCCGGCCGGGATGTACCAGCCGGTGCCCAGCGTGCCGAAGTAGTCCGGCGAGCCGATCACGCCGGTGCTGACCGAGGCGACGCCGAAGTCGTAGCTGCCGAAGGCGCCGAACTCCCAGTAATTGTACTTCTCGTCGCCGGGGTAGAAGAAGAACGTCGACGAAACCTTGTAGGCGAAGTCGTCGATCGCGCCGGCGTAGCCGCCGTAGAAGTCCTGCTCGAGGTACGTCTGGTCGAAGTTGGTGCTCGACCCCCACAGGCCGACGAAGACGCCGGAGTCGTGGTTGTAATCGAGGCCCCACTGACCGGCCATGTTGCGGCTGGTCTGCGAGACGCCGCGGAAGGAATAGTCGGTATAGAACGCCACGTTGCCCGAGAGGCTACCCGGCAGCCAGTCGGTGTCCTTGGCCGCCTCTGCGTCCTCGGCTTTCACTTCCTCGGCGGTCCCGACCCGTTCGGCTTCGCCGCCCGGCTCCTGTTCGTCCTGCGCCTGCGCGACTGCGCCCAGGAGCAACAGCCCCGCGGCGACGACAACTCCCTGTCTCAGCATGGTTCGCACTGGTTTCTCCTCCTGTGTCTGTTGGGCCGCAGGCAATTTCCCCTCACGGAAACCCCCATGACGCCTGTGAGCCGACATCTGTTCGTGACGAGGAGCGCACTAGAGCAACAGACATTCCATGCGTGCCGCTGATACCCCTGAGTACCTGGCCAGTGGTTTCCATGCGGCCGCGGCTGGCCTTGCTCATTTTTTCAGCGCAGCAACTGCTCGCTTCTTGCGCACGCGGACAGGGGAAGCCGGCGGATGGCTGGACGTGGCGGAGGCCACGACCTAGGGTGCGCCGGCGTTCAGAAGGGAGCCTACGGATGCAGTTTGCCATCCAGGTCGGCGGCGGGCAGGTCCGCCACGACCAGAGCGGGATCGAGGCCATCGTCGACGAGGCGCTGCTGGCCGAATCGCTGGGCTTCGACGTCGTCTTCGTGCCCGATCACTACGTCTTCGAGGTCCTCGGCACCCTGCAGCCCGACACCGCCGCGTACGAGATGTTCTTCGTCATGGCCACCCTGGCGCAGCGCACGCGGACCATCCGCATCGGCAGCCATGTCGCCTGCATGCTCTTCCGCCACCCGGCGATGACCGCCCGGCTGTTTGCCCAGATCGACGAGGCGAGCGGCGGCCGGCTGATCGCCGGCGTCGGCGCCGGCTGGACGCGGGCCGAATTCACCATGATGGGGATCGACTTCCCCGACATCTCCGACCGCCTGCGCATCATGGACGAAGCCGTGACGGTGATGCGCGGCCTGTGGGGCGCCGAGCCGTTCAGTTTCAGCGGCCGCTATTTCCAGGTGCGCGACGCGATCTGCCGGCCGCGCCCGCAGCAGCAGCCCGGCCCACCGCTGATGCTCGGCGGCAGCGGCAACGGCATCCTGCGCCGCGCCGGCGAATGGGCCGACATCATCCACATGGTGCCGGTGATCGGCAAGGCGGGCACGACGACGCTCGACGAGCTGCGCAAGTTCGGCGACACCGTGCTGCCGGAGAAACTGGCCCGCGTGCGCGCCGCCGCGATCGCCGCCGGCCGCGCGGCCGACAGCGTCCGCTTCGCCTCGACGATCTTCAACTACTCGATGACGGCCTCGGCCGCCGACACCGTCGCCATGGCCGAGCGCATGGGCGGCCTGTTCGGCATGACCCCGGCCGAGTTCCTGCGCCACCCGATCGGCCTGGTCGGCACGCCGGAGGAGATGATCGCCGAGCTGCGCCGCCGCGAACGCGAGCACGGCCTGTCGTTGCTGGCGATCAACTTCAGCAACCCGAAGCAGATCCGCGACTTCGGGGAGCGGGTGTTGCCGCACCTTGGCCACTGAACCGGCGACCCGCTCCCACCGGCCGACCCCATGACGACTCGATACGCACACCTCGCCGGCGTCGCGACCCTGCTGCTGCTGGGGCTGCAGACGGCGGGGTGTGGCCCCCGTTTGCGCTGGCACATCGTTCGGGAGCCGAGCGACGCCACGGTTGCCGCGGCACTGCAGGAGAGCGAGGGCACCGACGACCTGTTCGAGGGGGTCTCGGACCCGGCCGTCCCCTCGATCCCACCGCCGCTCCGCCTGCGCCCCTGCTGCGCCTTCGGCGCCGATCTGCGCACGCAGGTCGGCGCCGTGCCGATTCCGGGTATGGCGATCGCCAACGTCGTCGGCCCAGGCGACATCGGACCGCACAGGTACGACGGCGGCATGTTCGCGATGAACCCCGGCGCGGATCCGACCGCGGGGCAGGACTGGGGCGAGCGCAACGGGCTCGTGTACACCTGCCGCGGCGGGTTCATCGACATCGCGCACGTGCGCGACTACGCCGACTGGACGATCTTCCTCAGCGCGAAAATCTTCCGCGGCCTGCACCACGGCGACACCATCACCCTGCCCGACAAGGGCGGCCAACGCCGCGTCATTGTCCATCCGGTGCCCAAGGAACGGCTCGCCGCCGTCGGCGCGCGCGAGCTGGCCATCGCCACCGGCCAGTGGCTCGCCTTCCAACTCTCCATCTGGCACGAGACCGCCACGTGGTACGGCTGGTCGTGGTTTCGCGCCTTCCCGGAAACCGCTTCGGCGTTCTCGCCCGAGGACCTCTACTCGGATCTGGTCGGCACGCGCATCGCCGGCGGCATCATCACCGCACAGAGCGCCGAGACCGACTCGCTGTACGAAGCGACGATGAACGTCTGGCTGCGCCGTACGTTGGAGCGCCTCGGCGCGCAGCCGACCGCGGTCGGACGGGAGGCGATGTTCGCCGTCGACGGCGCGTGGTGGGACTCGAGCCGGCGCCTGCCGGACAAGCGGTTGACCCTGCGGCGCTACCTGGACACCGGCCCGACGCTGGTGCCGTGGCTGGTCTCCGACGCCGGCATCGACGGCAAGACGGCGGCGCTGCTCGCCGATCGCTGCGGCGACGACGTGCGCCCGATCGCCCTGCGCAACCCCGACACGTACCGCGGCATCCCGCTGCGCGAGGTGGCGACGCTCGAGATCGACGTCAGCGCGGCGTTGGTGCGGCGCGGCTTCCCCCTGCCGCGCCCCGACTCGACGCGCATCACGCAGGAGGATTTCCCCGCCATTGTCGCTGCCGTCGCCGCCGACAACGACGCGCAGTTCGGCGCTGCCCCGGCCCCCTAGACTAGTCGTCCGCCCCTGGCGGGACGCGCGCCCGCCAGGGCCAGCCGTAGCCCCAGCGCCACCCTACCGGCAGCCGCTCCGATCCACCGACGCGCACGCCCCAATACATCGCCCGCGCCCAGCCGCTGCCGGCGACGGCGTCGACGCAGGCGCGAAAGGTCCCGTCCGCCGCCCGCCGTGCCGCCGCCTCACCGCCACACCAGTAGGCGATGTCGTGCTCGACGCAGCAGTGGACCCAGATCGAGTCCGGCCAGGCC
>JBOHWA010000870.1:0-7438 GCA_050735855.1 Binatia bacterium | reverse complement strand
CGCGGCGATTGCGGCGGCGCCTCGCCCGGCTCGGCCCAGCGGCCGACCATCAGCAGACCACGGCCGAGGCGCGGGCCGTCGGCGAGCATGTCGTTCCAGCACACCGTCATCGGCCAGGTCTTGCCGGTCGCCTCGAGACGCTCGAGCGCGGTCTCCAGATTCGGCACCTGCTCGCTCTCCTGCCAGATCCACGGCGAGGCGATGCGCTGCATGCGGAACTCGACCTCGAGCACGTGGCCGGTGAGCCCCATGCCGCCGAGGGTGGCGCGGAACAGGTCGCGCTCGTCGTCGTCGCTGCACTCGATGATGCGGCCGTCCGCCAGGCGCATGCGCAGGCGGCGCACGTGCTGGCCGAAGGTGCCGGCGACGTGATGGTTCTTGCCGTGCACGTCGGCCGCCACCATGCCGCCGAGCGTGACGTAGTGCGTCCCCGGCGTCACCGGCGTGAACCAGCCGCGGCCGAAGAACAGGCGGTTGAGGTTCATCAGCGTGAACCCCGCCTCGGCCCGCACCACGCCGGTCTCCGGATCGAAGGCCAGCAGCCGATCGGCCAGCGGCGATCCCGCCACGACATGGCGCCCCGGCGGCGGCAGCGACGAATCGCCGTACGAGCGCCCCAACCCGCGCGTCAGCACCGCGCCGGCCGTGATGCGCTCGAGATCCTCGCCGCGCCGCTCGTAGCCCTGCACGCGCGGATAGCATCCCCAGCCGGAGAGCTCGCTCGGCGCCATCCCCTCCGGCACCTGCGCCGCCTCCGCGGAAGCCTGCGCGTCGCCGCGCGCGTTGTGAGCCTGTCGATCCACGGGAAGGGTCATTAGGGGCAAAGACGGGGTGAGGCAAGTAGGGAATTGATCAGCTTCGATCCTAGTTCCAGCCCTTGCCCTAGCCCTTGCCCTTGCCCTGAATGAGATGGATCAAACTCCAGGCAGTCGAGGTGGATCAATCTCATCCAGGGCTAGGGCTAGGGCTGGGGCTGGGGCTGGGGCTGGGGCTGGGATCGAAGCTGATTCATCTGGATCTCTGTCCGATTCCGTTGGCTCGAAAGCGCCCGCCTCCCGCGATACCCTGCCGCGCATGCACAAACCGAGCGAGGCGGACGACGACGGCCTGCCGTTGGCGGGGGTTCGGGTCGTCGATCTGACGCAGTACGAGGCGGGGCCGTCGGCGACGCAGATTCTCGCCTGGCTGGGGGCCGACGTGATCAAGGTCGAGCCGCCGGGCGGCGAGCCGAGCCGCCATCTGGTCGGCGGTACCAGCGCGCGCGACAGCATCGTCTTCGTGTTGTTCAACCAGAGCAAGCGCAGCATCACGCTCGATCTGCGCCAGGCGGCGGATCGCGCCTCGCTGCGCGCGCTGTTGCGCGAGGCCGACGTGCTGGCGGAGAACTTCGCGCCGCAGACGCTCGAGCGGCTCGGCTTGCCGATCGACGAGTTGTTGCGCCAGCAGCCGGAGCTGATCGTCGCCGCGATCCGCGGCTATGGGCCGAACGGGCCGTGGTCGCAGTACAAGTCGCTCGACTTCGTCGCCCAGGCGGTCGGCGGCGCGATGAGCGTCACCGGCGCGGCCGATGGTCCGCCGACGCGGCTCGGCGTCACCATGGCGGACAGCGGCACCGGGCTGCACTTCGCCGTCGCCATCCTCGCCGCGCTGTTCCGCCGCACGCGCACCGGGCGCGGCGGACGGGTCGAGGTCTCCCTGCAGGACGCCGTGGTCAACCTGATGCGCAACGCCATGGCGCCGACCTACGTCGCCGGCGTCCCGGCGCCGCGCACCGGCAACGGCTACCCGACCTCGGTGCCGAGCGACCTCTACCCGTGTGCCGGCGGCGGCGCCAACGACTACCTCTACATCCTGCTCGCCTCGAAGCAGCACTGGGAGGCGCTGTTGCGCGTCATCGGCCGCCCCGAGCTGCTCGACGACCCGCGCTTCGCCCGCCAGTCGGCGCGCAACCAGCGGCCGCAGGAGGCGTACGCGGTGGTCGCGGCGTGGACCCGCCAGCACGACAAGCTCGAGGCGATGCGCCGCCTCTCCGCCGTCGGCGTGCCGTGCGGCGCCGTGCTCGACACCGCCGAGCTGCTGGCCAGCGAACAGCTGCGCGCCGCCGGCATGATCGTCGAGCACCACCATCCGCAGTGGGGCGCGATCCCCGTCCCGGGCTGCCCCTTTCGCCTCGACGGGTTCGTCCCGCGCATCGAGCCGGCGCCGGCGATCGGCCAGCACACCGAGGAGATCCTGGCGGAGCTGGCGCGCCGCGACCCGTGAAGCCATCCACCGGTCTTGCACGGGGTAGGGGCGGGCCGGCGTTGCCCGACAACGACAGAAGCCGACCACGGCTTGCGCGGCTTGACGGATCTCACGGACGGGACCCTCAGAAATTTCCGGGTAATCGGCTCGAATCGGCGCAATCCGTGGTTGGCCTTTTCTTTCTGGGCAAAGTCGGGCGCACCGGCGCGCCATCTCAGGGCTCCTGCGCCGCCAATTCGTCGACCTCCGTCATCACGCTGTCCAGGCCGGCGAGGAAGGTGCCGATCGGTTCCGTCGGCAGCCACTGCGGCGGCACCGGCTTGAGCCCGTCGGCGAATTCCAGGCCGGCGAAGAAGCGCTCCTGGGCGAGCCAGCCGACCATCTCGATCGAGCCGGCGACGAGCAGCGCCACCAGCGCCGCCGTGACGCGGCGGCGGCGGGGCGGCAACGGCGACGCCAGCCCGAGGTGGGCGTTGAACAGCGCGGCGAGCAGCAGCCCACTGGCCAGGCTGGCGAAGACGTTGCTGGCGGTGGTCGACGAGGTGATGAACCCGTAGTACTCGGCGACGACGGCGACGGCATAGACGCCGATGGCAAAGGCGCACACCGCGGCGGTGTGCCCGAGCAGGCGCCAGCGCTGCGACACGACGCGGGTGATGAAGGCCCAGACCGTCGCCCAGCCGAGGGCGAACACGCACAGCACGAGCAGCGTCGAGCCGGCGCCGCGCAGCGGCTTCGGGTCGAAGCTGCTCATGTAGGCATCGACGCCGACGACCCCGAGTGCGGCGGCGCAGATGCCCAGCGCCACCCAGGGGCGCTGCAGCCAGGGGGCGTCGCTGCCGTCGGTGCGGTCGACCAGCGCCGGCGCGACGACCTCCTGCGGATCGCAGAAGCGCAGCAGTGTGTGCCCGACGCGCAGGCGCAGGCCGGGGGTGATGGCGACGCGCGCGACGCGCCGCGGCGCCGTCTCGCGGAAGACGCCGTTGACGCTGCCGGCGTCCTCGGCCGACAGCGCGCCGCTCTCGTCGCGCGCCAGCCGCAGGTGCAGCGGGCAGACGTAGGGATCGTCGAGGATGACGTCGTTGTCGTAGGCGCGCCCGATGCTGGCCGGGAACTGCGTCAGGCGGACGCGCTGGATGCCGCCGCCCGGCGCGTGCACCTCGACGATCACCGCGTCCATGTGATCGCCTCCAGGTAGCGCCCGGCCAACCGCCGCGCATTCTCGAAGCTGACGCCCGACAGCGTCAGGCTGGTCTCCGCCCCGGCGCCGACCGGACCGAGCACGGCGGCTTTGACCACCGCGTCGTACACCCCCGGCAGCTTGCGATAGCCGCGCAGACAGAACACCGCCTTCATGATCGTGCCGGCGTTCTCGACGGCGCGCGTCTCGCAGCGGAAGCGGGTCAGCTTGTCCTCCGAACCGAAGAAGAAACCGCCGTTGTTGGCGAAGTACTGCCCGTAGAGGGTGAAGAACTGGAACGGATTCAGCTCGTCGCTGGTCAGGACGCGATGTTGGTATTGGAGGATGCCGGAGAGCTGATCGCCCGAGAGGAACAGGTAGTCGTCGGTCGAACAGGATTGGTTGACCAGCTCGTAGCGCTGTTCCTTGTCGCGCTCGGCGTCGCCCCAGCACTTGACGAAGGGCGCGATGCGGCCCGGCAGGGTGAACTGGGCGATCGCCTCGGTGGCCAGCGGCTGCTCGAGCAGGCTGGCGAAGTAGGCGTCCTGCGAGGCCAGCAGTTGGCGGCGGACGACGTCGAGCCAGTCGGTCGGCGGCTGATCGGCCGGCGGCGCGATCTCGCCGAGCAGCGCCCGGGCGCGCGCCGCGGGCACCAGGAAGCTCACCTGGTTGCCGGCGGTCGAGACATTGATGCCCACCACCTCGCCCGCCGCGGTGATCGTCGGCCCGCCGCTCATGCCCGGATTGATCGAGCCGGTGAAGTGGATCTTCTGGTACAGCGTGTGGTCGAGGTATCCGTTGAAGGTGCCCTCGACGATGCTGAGGCCGAGGTCGTGCGGATAGCCCAGGGCGTAGAGTCGCGTGCCCTGCGCGATCGCCGCGTCGGCGAGCGGCAGCGGCGGGCCGAGGTCGGCCGGCCCGCTGACCAGCGCGACGTCGTGCACCACGTCGATGGCGCGCAGCTGCAACGGCGCCGCGCTGCCGTCGCGCCGCACCACCTCGGCCCGATAGCGGCTCGGATCGAAGACCAACTTCGAGATGACGTGGTAGTTGGTCACCATCTCGCCGTTGGGCCCGGCGATGAAGCCCGAGCCGATCACCGCCTTGGCGCTCGAGCCCTGTTCGACGACGCGGATCTGCAGGATCGACGCAGCGACGCGATCGAACACCGCCGACGTCTCGGGCGGCGCGGCGGATGCGGCCGTGACGAGCAGCATCCAGGCGGCGATGGCGCCCGGCGTCAGCAGGTGGATCACGATCGGGCCTCTTCCGTCAGCCGGCTTTGACGTCGCCCAGCATGGCCAGCGCGCCGGACGAGCGCAACACGGCGCGAGGGCGTGGCTCCCGCCGAGCCGGCTTTGCCCATAAGAGCGAAAAGCCGACCACGGCTTGCGCGGATTGACGGATTTCACGGAGAAAACCCTCAGAAATCCGTTTCCCCGGCTCGTATCCGCGTAATCCGTGGTTTGCGTTCTCTTTTATGGGCAAACCCCGCCGAGCCATCTCGACGCGCCAGCCGAGCCGTCTCTCAATGGGAGGGCGAGGCTCCCCCAGAGCCGTGCGGCAATGGAACCCGGAGCCTCGGTGGGAGCCTCGCCCACCCGTCGTCTCGCGTCCGTGCGGTTTTCTGGGCTATGCGGGTGCCCCATGACGAATCCGACCGCTGTCGCTTCCCCCGCCGCCGTCGCCTTCATCGGGCTCGGCACCATGGGCGCGCCGATGGCCGGCCATCTCGCCCGGGCCGGGCATCGGGTCGCCGTGTTCAATCGGACCGCGGCGAAATCCGCCGCCTGGGTGGCCCAGCACGGCGGACGCACAGCGGCGACGCCGGCCGAGGCCGCCGCGGGGGCCGCCGCGGTGTTCGTCTGCGTCGGCAACGACGACGACGTGCGCCAGGTGGTGCTGGGACCGAACGGCGCGCTGCAGGAGATGGGGGCGGGGGCGGTGCTGGTCGACCACACCACGACCTCGGCGCGCCTGGCGCGCGCGCTCGAGGCGGCCGCCGCGGCGCGCGGTGTCGGCTTTCTCGACGCGCCGGTCTCCGGCGGCCAGGTCGGGGCGGAGAAGGGCCAGCTCACGGTCATGGTCGGCGGCGAGCCGGCCGCCTTCGAGCGCGCCCGTCCGCTGATCGACGCGTACGCCCGCATGGTGAAGCGGCTCGGCCCGTGCGGCGCCGGGCAGCTGGCGAAGATGGTCAACCAGATCTGCATCGCCGGGTTGGTCGAGGGCCTCGCCGAGGGCCTGCACTTCGCCCGCGCCGCCGGGCTCGACGCCGCGGCGGTGATCGAGGTGATCAGCCAGGGCGCGGCGCAGTCGTGGCAGATGGAGAACCGCTCGGCGTCGATGCTCGAGGGCCGCTTCGACTTCGGCTTCGCCGTCGACTGGATGCGCAAGGATCTGGCGATCGTCCTCGACGAGGCGCGCCGCAACGGCGCCCACCTCCCGGTCGCCGCGCTGGTCGATCAGCTCTACGCCGAAGTCCAGGCGCTCGGCGGCGGCCGCTGGGACACGTCGAGCCTGATGGCGCGACTGGAAGCGTTCAAACGCCGCGGGTGATCGAGCGATCGCGGTTGCGCGCCGCGCCGCAGCCGGCGTCTCTGCCCCAAGTCACGACCCACCCCCCTCATTCCTGGGAGCGCGGGCGGCCCGCCCGCTCTTCGGCAGGGCGTGGCGATGACGTCTTGGGGTATCAGCCCGGTCGCTTCGCCTTCGCCTTCGCCGTTCGCCCGGCCGCCGCGCGCGTCGTCTTGGCCGGCGCCTTGACCGCCGGCTTCTTCGCCGCGACGGTCTTCGCCTTCGGCGCCGCCTTGCGCGCCGGCGCCGCGGGCGGCTTGCCGTTGCGGCGCGTCTCCGCCGCCAGCTCGATCTGCGCCTGCACCCAGTGCTCGTAGTCGCGGCCGTGCGGCCGCCCTTCGCGCTCCCAGATCAGATAGGCCCGGTGGCGAATCGCATCGTCGGAGATCCCACCCATCGCATTCCTCCAGATCGGTTCTAGCGTCCCCCGAGATCGATGCAGCGCACGCTAGCGCGAAATTCCAATGTCGGCTACTCCACTCTCGCGCCCGCCGATCAGATGAGGACTCCGGCCCGATGGTGTCGCCCGATGTCGCCCCGCTCCTGCTGCACTTCCAGTTCTCGCACTTCAACGAGAAGGCGCGCTGGGCGTTGGACTGGAAGCGCGTGCCGCATCGGCGGCGCGCGCTGCTGCCCGGCGCCCACCTGATCCCGGTGCGCCGCCTGACCGGGCAACGGCAGGTGCCGGCGCTGGGCGACGGCGGCCGGTTCATCCCGGGCTCGGCGGCGATCATCGACCACCTCGAGCAGCGGCATCCCGAGCCGCCGCTCTATCCGCGCGACGCCGCCGAGCGGGCGCGCGCCCTCGAGCTGCAGCGCTGGTTCGACGACCACGTCGGCGGCCTGCTGCGCGCCGCGTTCTTCTTCCATGTGCTGCCCGACGCCGGCGGCGCCGCCGACCTCTTCTCCGGCGGACGCTCGCCCGGCGCCCGGGCGCTCTACCGCGCGGTCTTCCCGCTGCTGCGCATCGTCATGCGCCGCGAGATGGACCTGACGCCCGAGCGCGCCGCGCGCGGGTTGGCGCGCGGCGCCGAAGCCCTCGACCTCGTCGCCACGCAGGCGGGCCGCGACGGGTATCTGGTCGGCGGCGCATTCTCCGTCGCCGACCTCACCGCCGCCGCGCTGCTCGGCCCCGCCGTACTGCCGCCGCAGTACCCCTATCGGCCGCCCGAGCCCTACGCGCCCGCCCTCACCGCCTTCGTGGCCCGCTTTGCCGATCATCCGGGCGCCGCCTGGGTGCGCACGACGTACGCGCGCCACCGCGGGGTCAGCGCCGAGATAGTCCGGGGTCGGACCTCAGCCAGGCCTTGAACTAGCCTTGATGTGACAGAAAAAGATCAACGCGAAGGCGCGAAGGCGCGAAGGCGCGAAGACCAGAGGAGCGCAGCGGTGGAGCGAGCGTTCCCGGAACCACATCGCGGATGCGGATTGGGAAAGAGC
>JBOHWA010000869.1:0-1616 GCA_050735855.1 Binatia bacterium | reverse complement strand
GTCTGGAGCAGCTCGCCGCCGAGCTCGGCATCGCCGATCGCGTCGAGTTCACCGGCCCGCTGCCGCAGAGCCGCCTGGCGGAGATCTACGCCCAGGCCGACCTCTTCGTTCTCGCCAGCGTCGTGATCGAGAGCTCGGGCAAGCGCGACGTCATCCCCAACGTACTGGCCGAAGCGATGGCGATGCAGCTGCCGGTGGTGGCGACGCGCATCTCGGGCATCGCCGAGCTGGTCGAGGACGGCGTCAGCGGCCGCCTGGTGACGCCCAACGATCCGGCGGCGCTGGCGGCGGCGATCGACGCGCTGCTCGCCGACCCGGCGTTGTGCCGCCGGTTGGCGGAACAGGGCGCCGCGCAGGTGCGGCGCATGTTCGATCGCGACGTCAACATCGAGGCGCTGGCGGCGCTCTTCGGCCGGCCGGCGGCGCCGGCGCGGGAGGCGCGGTGAGCATCGGCAAGTCGCTGCGCGACACGCTCGGCATCCTCGGCACGCGCGTGCTGTGGTCGGCGATGGGGTTGATCAGCGGGGTCATCCTGGCGCGCTGGCTCGGCCCCTACGACCGCGGCATCCTGGCGATCGTCCTGCTGGTCCCGTCGACGGTCGTCACGCTGGTCAAACTCGGCGTCTCGCAGGCGACCGTCTACTTCATCTCGCGCAAGGAGGCGTCGGTCGACCAGGTCGCCTCCAACTCCGTCACCCTGGCGCTGCTGCTCGGAGTGTTGTCGGGCGTGGTGGTCTGGCTGCTGCGCGACAACCTGCTGCACTCGGTGCTCAGCCAGGTGCCGACCTGGGCGCTGCTGCTGGGGCTGGCGCGCGTGCCGCTCCTGCTGCTCGACAACTACCTGTTCGGCGTCCTGCAGGCGACCGGGCAGTTCGGCATCTACAACACCCGCCTGCTGTTCAGCGAGGCCCTGCGCCTGGTGCTGGTCGCCGTCACCGTGATCATCTTCGACCTCGGCCTCCCCGCCGCGGTCGTCACTTACACGCTGATCGGCATGGTCAACATGGGCTGGCTGCTGACCACCATGAGCCGCACGGTGCGCATCGGCCTGGGCTTCGACGTGCCGGTGCTGACCCGCATGCTGTCGTTCGGCATGCGCTCGTACGTGCAGACGGTCACCGCCCACCTGCTGCTGCGCATCGACGTCTACATGGTCGCCATGTTCCTCGGACCGGAGCAGACCGCCTTCTATGCCCTGGCGCTGCACTTCACCGAGATGGTGCTCGAGGTGCCGCAGGCGATCGGGCTGGTGCTGTACCCGCGCCTGGCGGCCCTGCCGGACGAGGAGATCCATCGGCTGACCGCGCAGACCTGCCGGCGCACGCTGCTGGTCACCGCGCCCGCGGCGCTGGCGCTCGGTTGGCTCGGCCCGTACGTCATCACCGCCTGGTACGGCCAGGCCTACACGCCCGCCGGCGCGCCGCTGCCCTGGGCGGCGGTCGGGGTCGCCGCGATGGCCATCTTCGTCATCGTCACGCGCAACTTCACCTCGCGCGGCAAGCAGCGCATCAACACCACCGCCGGCATCCTCGCGCTGGTCACCAACGTTGTGCTGAACATCTACCTGATCCCGCACTACGGCATCGTCGGCGCCTCGATCGCCACCGCCATCGCCT
>JBOHWA010000868.1:0-2078 GCA_050735855.1 Binatia bacterium | reverse complement strand
TCCTGGCGCTGATCATGATCTTCTTCTTCATCCTGACGTGGGACCCGATCCTCAAGTACGTCGACCTCGGCGCCTCGCTCGCCCAGCTGTCGGCGTGGATGAGCTACGGGGTGCTGAAGGTAATCGGGGCGATCGGCGGCTTCCCGGTGCACAAGATGGGCACCATCATGGGGTCGGGGAACTTCGAGGTCGACGTCGCGCCGGCCTGCTCGGGGGCCGTGCCGACCAGCATCTATCTGTCCGCCGTGTTCGCCTACCCGACCAGTTGGCGGGCGCGCTGGCTCGGCACCGCGATCGGCATCGGCGTCATCCAACTGGTCAACGTCGTCCGCGTCAGTGCGCTGTTTCTCATCGGGCTCTTCTTCCATGAGATCTTTCACGACACGCACGTCTATGTCGCCCAGGCGTTGGTGGTGTGCGTGGCAGTGGCGCTGTGGCTCTACTGGGCCACGCGGTTCGCCGATGCGCCCGCGCATTGACCCGTGGTGGTTCCTCGCCAAGCTGGTCGTACTGCTGATCGGCACGTACCTGCTCTGGTCTCCGCTGGCGCCGTACTATGCGCAGCTCCTGCTGCGCGTCTCGCAGGGCGCCGTCTGGCTGACTGAGTTCTCCAGCGACCCGCAGTGGCAGCATCCGACCCAGATGCTGATCAAGCCGGAGGTCGGCCGCACCGCGCTGCTATTCTACCAGACCCACTTCCCCGAGGCGCGCAGCGGCATTCCCGCCGAGTGGGTGATGGCGAATCTGGTCCTGCTCGTGCCGCTCATGCTGGCGACACCGGTGGTGACCTGGGGCGAGCGCTGGCGCAAGCTGGGGCTGGCGTTGGCCATCGCGCTGCTGCTGCAGGTGATCGACGTCGTCATCGGGGTCAAGGTGTTCTACGCCCAGTCGTTTCCCACCCGCTGGGGGCCGTTCTCGCGCGACCTCTACCAATTCCTCGACGCCTTCGTGCAGAGCTGGGACACGCAGCTCTTCCCCTTCGCCATCTGGGCCGGCATCAACTTCCGCCAGATCCTGCCGGAACGGCTCTTTGCGGCCCCGGCGGGGACGGTGCCGCCACCCGCCACGCCCGCCGCCGACGGCAGCCGCGCGGAACGCCGTCGGCGCGAACGCGGGCGCTGACGCGGCGGACTCCGCGCGTTGCGAGCCGAGCGGGGCTCCACTATGACGGCGCCATGTTGCGCCTGTTGATCGCCTTCGCCCTGCTGCTGCCGCTGCCGGCGGCGGCGCTCGACATCGACCCTGCCAAGGTCGTCGACCTGAGCTACGGCTTCGGCCCCGAGACGGTCTACTGGCCGACCGGCAAGCGCTTCGCGCTCGAGGTCGTGCACAAGGGCGAGAGCGGCGGCCATTGGTACGAGGCGAACAACTTCTGCGCCCCCGAGCACGGCGGCACCCACCTCGATGCGCCGGCGCACTTTGCCAAGGGGCGCGCCAGCACCGATCAGGTGCCGGTGACGGCGGGCATCGGACCGCTGGTGCGCATCGACGTCAGCGCCCAGGCGGCGCAGGACCGCGACTACCGCCTGAGCGTCGCCGACCTGCTGCACTGGGAAGCGACACACGGCGGCATCCCCCCCGGCGCGATCGTCGTCATGTACAGCGGCTGGGGGACGCGCTGGCCGGACGCCAAGCGCTACCTCGGCACCGACCAGCCGGGCGACGTCACCAACCTGCACTTCCCCGGCTTCTCCAAGGAAGCGGCCCAGCTGCTGGTCAACCAGCGCAGTATCAATGCGATCGGCGTCGACACGCCGAGCATCGACCACGGCCCGTCGCAGGACTTCGTCGTGCACCAGATCATCAACGGCGCCAACAAGCCGGCGTTCGAGAACCTCGCCAACCTCGACCGCGTCCCGGCCAAGGGGGCGACCATCATCGCCCTGCCGATGAAGATCGAAGGCGGCTCGGGCGGCCCGCTGCGCGCCGTGGCCGTGCTGCCGTAGCTGGCGCCGGATGGGTGCAGGAGTGGTGCGGGGGGTTGCGGTAGAAGGTGGGCAGCGGGGCGGCCAAACTTCGAGTTCGGCTCCTGTCCTTCAATTCCGTGCCCAGTTCGAGGGTCCCTTCCCCCCTTGCGG
>JBOHWA010000867.1:0-9134 GCA_050735855.1 Binatia bacterium | reverse complement strand
GCGCAGGTCAGCGCCACCGAGGCGGCGGTGAACCCGCTCGTCACCTTCACGGTGGACAGCTCGATGGCGCTGCCCCGGCGGACGGTTGTCGACGAGCAGCTCTGCGGCAGCTGCCACGGCGAGTTCTCCAAGGACTTCTCCATCCACGGCGGCACGCGCAACCAGACGCAGTACTGCGTGCTCTGCCACAACTCGACGCGCAGCGATGCCGATCGCCGCGATCGCGATCCCGAGCAGGTGGCGGCGGGCGCGATGACCGAGACGATCGACTTCAAGGTGCTCATCCACAAGCTGCACCGCGGCACCAGCCTCGAGCAGACGCCGTACATCGTCTACGGCTTCGGCTCCGGCTCGCCGGGCTATACGACGCACGAGTTCTCGGAGCTGCGCTTCCCCGGCGATCTGCGCATCTGCGCGTCGTGTCACGTCGACGACAGCCAGCTGATCCCGCCCTATCCGGGCACGGCGCTGCCGACCCTGCGCACGCGGCTCGATCCCGCCACCGGCGACGCGGTGCCCGCCGATCCGCCGCAGACGGGGCCGATCGCTGCGGTGTGCACGGCCTGTCACGACAGCGACGCGGCGCTGGCGCACGCGGAGACGCAGACGGCGCCGGACGGCGTCGAGGCGTGCTCGGTGTGCCACGCCGAAGGGCGCGAGCAGGCGGTGTCGGAAGTTCACGCCGGCCGGAACTAGTCGATGCACCGCTGACCAGGGCGCAGCGGGGGCTGGGGGGCGAGAGGTGAGATGGCCGCGCGATGGCGCATCGCAACACTGCTCTGCATCGTCGTGCCGCTGTGCGGCGCAGTGCGTGCGGCGGCGGTTGACTTGCGCTTCGAGCCCAGCCTGCTCGGCCAGGTACGCGACGGCGACGGCTATTTTCCCGGCAGCACCGAGGTGCCGGTCGAGCTGTACGGCGACTTCGGCCTCTCCGGTCTGCCACACGGCACCACGTTCGACACCTACTTTCGCCTCGAGGACGATCTCGCCAACGTCAACGACAGCGAGACCGACTTCTTCGTCGGGTCGGTGCGGGTGCCGTCGGCGCCGGGCAACCTCGACATCCAACTCGGCCGTCAGGTGGTCGCCGAATCGCCGGTCGGACTGTGGGACGCGGATTCGGGCCAGATCCGCGTCGGCCTCGGCAAGACGCCGCTGTCGCTCACCGTTTTCGGCGGCCAGCCGCGGTACTGGGAGCCGATCTTCAGCTCACCCAGCCAGTCGCAGGACGAACAGATCTTTGGCGGCAGCGTGCGCCTGGCCTCGTTCTCGAGCGGCGCTCTGGCGCTCGGCTACCTGCAACAGAACCGGCAGGGCAAGGAGCTCATGCAGCAGGTGACGCTGAGCGGCACGCGTGCGTTCGCCACGCTGCCCGGCGTCCCGAGCTTGTACGGCAACTTCGCCCTCGACGCCGATCACGGCAACATCGACCAGGTCCGGCTCGGCGTGCAGAGCTCCGTCTGGCAGCCGGGTCTGCTGGTCAACTTCGAGAGCGGCTACTACAAGCCGCAGGACGGCGGGGGCACCGTCGTCCAGGACATCAACCGGCGCGAGGACCCGATCTTCCAGCTCTTCTCGATCAGCGAGCTGCTGCAGTTCCGCGGCGGCGCCCGCTACGCGCTGACGCGGACGGTCTCGACATACGCCGATCTCTCGTACCAGCGCTATGAGCGCAGCCAGCGCTCGTTCGTCGACGGCTACGTGTGGAGCACCGGCCTGCTCTACCTGCCGGGCGGCGACGGCCTCGAGTCGGTGCGCGTCGAATACTACGGCGTCGACAGCGCCGGCGGCACGGTCAACGGCGGCAAGGCCGTCTACGAGAACCGCGTGTACGAGAACATCCTCTTCCGCGCCATGTGCAACGTCGGCGGCTACGAGAAGTCGACCAACCAGTCCGGCGTCGCGGTCGCCAGCCTGATCGGCGTGGGCTACATGTTCCTCCCCGGACTGGTCGGCGAAGTGAACGTCGAGGCCAACCGCAACCAGTTCTATCCGGAGGACTTCCGCTTCGGATTCTTCCTCACCTACAGCGGCGGCTTCTCGACCCGCGGCGGCCTGCAGCAGACCAGCGTCGGCAATCAGTGGCGGCCGTGGCCGTGGGCGCCGGCGCAGTTCGGGCCCGCGCCGTGGGGCCCCGCGCCGGCGACATGGAACGCCAACCCGTCGCTGCCGGCGAACGGCTGGGCGGCCTCCACCTTCGCCAGCAGCGAGCCGGCGACGGAGGAGGCGGCGTCCGACGGCGACGCGGCCAGCGGCGGGGCGGCCGAGGACGACGCCGGCGCACCGAGCGGAGGCACGCCGTGACCAGGGCGCAGCGCCTGTTCGCCGCCCTGCTGACGTTGACGGCCATCCTCGCCGCCTGCCGCGACTACATGCCGTCGAACAGCTTCCTGCGTCCGCGGTCGGCGCCGGCGGCGAACCAGAGCACCAGCGAGGCACGGCACAAGTTCAGCCATGAGCGGCACGAGAAGATTCTCGCCGCGCAGGGCATGGTCTGCGGCGACTGCCATCGCTTCGACGCCAAGATCGACACCGGCACGGCGCCGCTCGCCGCCGAGGCGTCGGGTACGGCGCTCTTCCCAGGCAGCGCCGCCTGCCACTACTGCCACGGGCCGAGCGAAACCCGCATCGCCGCGGCGCCCTCGGCGTGCACCACCTGCCACACCAATCTGATCCCGCTGATGCCGGCGAACCACCAGGTGGCGTGGCTGCGGGTGCACGGCGCGACGGCCAGCGCCGATCCGGTCGCTTGCCAGAACTGTCACCGCGACGCGTTCTGCGTCAACTGCCACCAGAACCGCGACTCGATTCTGACCTTCATGCACGATCGCAACTACCTCACACTCCACTCGGTGGACGCGCGGGCCAACCCGATCCAGTGCGGCAGCTGCCACCGCGAGGACTTCTGCAGCAACTGTCACGCCAAGGCGGTGCAGTGACGATGAGGACACGACGAACGCATCGCGAGCGGACGCGACGAGCGTGGCGCGTGGTCGGGCTCGTCGCCTGTGTTGCGCTCGCCGCCTGCGGTAGCGAGGCGGGGCCGCAGAGCGAGAACTACGGCAACCTGCTGGCGTCGCCGGGCGGGCTGGTGGTGCTCGAGGAGGAGCATCCGAGCGGCTGGATGCGGTCGGACTGCTTTGGCTGCCACAACGTCAACAACATGCACCAGATCAATCGCACCGGACTACCGGACGACGAAGTGGACCTGCCGGGAATCCGCGCCATCATCCGGAGCGGCGGCACGGCCAGCTGCATGATGTGCCACGGCGACAACGGAGTGCCGCAGTGAGTCGCCCCGCCGCCCTTGCCGTCGCCGCGGTGCTGGCGCTCGCCGTCGTGGCGCGCGCCGACGACTCGGGCTCGCCGCAACACATGACCACGTCGGACGGCGAGCTGAACATGGAGATCTGCGGCGCTTGTCACACCGAGGACATGTCGCTGCAGCGCTCGAAGCTGGAGACCTGCACCCTCTGCCACTCGCAGACGCAGCACGCCGGCGCCAGCGAGCACGTCACCGCCAGCGCCGCGGCCGTGAAAGTGGCGTTGGCGAATCAGCCCAAGGACGGGCCGCCGCTGCCGCTGGCCGAGGACGGCCGCATGTTCTGCGGCACCTGCCACCTCTTCCACGACCCGAAGGTGATGGGCGAGGACTGGCTGGCGCAGGGCTGGATCCCGCCTGACAGCGGCCTCTCGGCCACCGTGCGCCAGACGGTGATCGAACGCTGGGCGAAGCTGGCGGCGAAGTCGGAGGACAAGGCGCCGATCGGTCGGTTCGCCACAAAGGGCACACGGCAGCTGCGCCTGCCGGTGGACAAGGGCCAGCTCTGCGCCCAGTGCCACGGAGCGCTGCGATGAAGGTTGTCGCCGCGGCGGTGCTGGCCGCGGCCGCGCTGCTCGCCGCCTGCGGCGACCACGGCGCGCCGCAGTCCCACGGCGAGCCGCCGCCGGCGGACCGCGTCTATGGCCAGTGCGCCTTCTGCCACACCGAGCTGGCGGAGCAGATGGTCGCCCTCGGCGGGCACGCCAACCTGCAGATCAAGTGCACACGCTGCCACGCCGACGTGACGCCGGGCGAGGTCGGCTGCGCCCATAGCAGCATCCCGCGCTGCCCGGACTGTCACGCGGCGCAGATCACCCACCACGATCCCGCCGTCGCCGCGGCGCAGCAGTGCACCATCTGCCACACGCCGCACGGTAGCCCGAACCTGCTGCTCATCCGCGCCGAGGTGCCGCTCTCCAATTCCAGCAACATGGTGACGCCGTGCGCGGAGCAGCAGCAGTGTGCCGCCGATCAGGTCTGTGCGAGCACCGATCCGCTCTGCGGCCCGCCGACCCGGACCGGCGGCTGCGCGGCGCCGATCGAGTTCACCAACCTCGCCGGAAAAGCCGACGGCAGCTTCGCCAGCGCCAGCCATCCCGGCACCGGCCTCTGCGAGGTCTGCCACACCACGACGCGCTACTACCGCAACGACGGCATGGGCGCACCGCACTTCACTCAGGCGTGCTACCCGTGCCACACGCATCCGCGCGGCTTCCTGCCGTGAGCGGAGTGACGGCCGTGGTTCCTACTCGCGCGAGGTGAAGTCCCCCGCGCGCCAGCGGGCGAACAGGTAGATCGCCAGCGCGAGCGCCAGCGACGGCATCCCGACGAAGGAGAAGACGGTCGCCGTTGCGCCGTCGAGACTGACGATGAGGGGGAACAGCGCCGCCAGCGCGACGAGGCCGAAGAAGCAGGCGAGGCGCATCATGAGACCGGCCCCCCGCCATTGAGTGCCGATTCGGGATGCGCCGCCGGATGACAGGCGCCGGTGCAGCTGAGCTCGCGCGACAAGAGCTGCTGCTGCAGATCCGGATCCTGGTGCGCCTCGACGGCGCGGAAGCTCGGCGCGTAGGCGTGGCAGCCGAGACAGGAGTCGATGTCGAAGGGGCCGTTGTGCTTGATCGGCAGCGTGTACCAGCCGGTCGCCGTGCGCAGCATGTGCATGACGCCCGCCATCTTGGCGTCGACGCCGCCCCAGATGCCGTAGCCGCTGTGGCAGCTGAAGCAGGCCTCTTCATGCGGCACCAGGCCGCGGGTGTAGTGGACCGACGCCAGCGATTCGTCGTTGCCCTGCAGGCTGCTCACGATCGGAGCCATGACGTGGCACGAGCCGCAGAACGACACCTGCTTGGAGTTCTCGAGCATGTGCAGCGACGCCAGCCCGTAGGCGGCGATGGGCAGACACACGGCCGCCATGCCGTAGCCGGCCGGCAGGCGGCCGCGGACCAGTCCCCAGACGAGCAGGATCGCCGCCATTCCGCCCACCACCAGCGCGAGGATGGCGAGCCATTGGATCCCGTGCGCGGCGGGCGGACCGGCGAACAGCGGACTCGTAGCGTCCAAGGACTCCTCCCGTGGCTACGCGTGCAGCCGCGCCTCGCGCCGGCGAGGGGCGGACGCCGTCAACTACCGGCGAGCTGCTTGACGAAGGTGGCGACGGCGCCGATGTCGGCGTCGCTCAGGGACTTCACTCCCGCTGGGTGCTTGGCGTTACCCTTGATGCGGGCCACGATGTCCGCCTCCGACATCTTCTGCACGTTGGCGTCGCCGGCGAGCGGCGGCACCTTCATCGCCTTGCCGATGGTCGTGTCGGACTTCCCGGCGTCGCCGTGGCACTTGGCGCACTGGGCCTGGAAGACCGCTGCCCCATCGGCGGCCCAGGCCGGCGACCCGACGAGGACCAACATGGCGACTATACCGATGAACGTCTGCCCCTTCGCCATCCGATGCGACCTCCGCTACCGGCGCGGATATGAGAGTCCTCGCTGGCTGTCAAGCGCGCCGCGGCACTCTGTATCAGGCCGTGTTGATCCGAAGCGCGTAGGCGGGCTGATGGGTGAGCGGTGCGGGGCACTGCACGATCAGATCGTCGCCGCGCTGGCGCCATTGCAGGGGGCCGTCGGTGCCGAGCAGACAAACCTCGCTGCCGGCGGCCGCGCGCACGTCGGGGATGCAGACCTCGGCGTGTCGGGGGTTGTCGAGCAGCAACGCGTAGAGCGCGTCGCCCTTCTGGGTGAAGCGGACCGGGACCCCGCACGCGGTGGTCGACTGGGCGCGACGCCATGGGCGCGAGCCGCGGATGGCCTCGCCGTTCACCGCGAGCCACGCGCCGAGTCCGCGCAGGCACGTGCGCTGGAGCTCGTGGATACTGCCGTCGGCCCGCGGGCCGACGTTGAGCAGGAGATTGCCGTTCTTGCTCACGATGTCGGCCAGCAGACGGATCACCGTTGCCGCCGACAGGTAGCTGGTCTCGTCGTCGTCTCGATTGAAGCCGAACGAGTTGCTGATGCCGCGGCAGGTTTCCCACTTCTGTGTCTGGATGTCGTCGAAGGACGTGTATTCGGGCGTCAGGAAGTCGTAGTGGATCCCCGGCGGTTGCAGCCCCGGTCCGTGCGGTGGGGTGATCTCGGTGGCGAAGCGGTCGTTGATCACGCCGTCCGGAACACGATTGTAGTACTCCGCAAAGAGCTCGAGCGGGTTGGCGCCGCGCACGTACATGATGTCGCCCCACAGGGCCGCGGGGCGGTAGCGTTCGATCAACTCGCGCCAATGCGCGTCGGCGTATGCCACGTACGGCGGCCCCTCGAGGATGGTCGAGTAGATCTTCTCGGGCGTGTCGATGCGGTCGGGGTTCAGGAGCCAGTCCATGCCGCCGGTGTAGTAGAGCCCGGCGCGCAGGCCGCGCGCCCGCACGGCCGCCGCGAACTCGCCCACGAGGTCGCGCGTCGACTGATATCCGGGGCGCGCCAGATTGCCCACGCGACTCGGCCAGAGCAGATAGCCATCGGTATGCTTGGCGGTGAGGACCGCGTACCCGGCACCCGCGCTGGCGAAGAGGTCCGCCCATTCGTCGGGCGCCCACGCCTGCGCCTCGCGCTCGAAAATGGCTTGGAAGTCCTCGTAGGCGAAGCGCTCGCCGTACATGCGGTCGTGGTAGGCACGGGTCGGCCCATCGTCGAACTTCAGCGTGTTGAGGTACCACTCCGCGTACGGATTCTCGCGGAAGTACCTGTCGAACCCCCCGGCGGCGATCACGCGGTAGAGATCCATTCGGGAGGCCGCCCAGGCCGGCACCGAATAGAGGCCCCAGTGGACGAAGATCCCCAGCTTCGCGTCGTCGTACCACTGCGGCAGCGGGTGCCGCCGGACCGATGCCAGCGTCGGCTCGTAGCGCGGCGGCGCGTTCCCCATGCGCGACACTCTCATCGAACCGCGCACCCGTTCAAGTCGGTTCGCTTCCTCCCGATCTGGTCTCCAACCCTGGCCCGCGCTACGCTGCGGCTTCATGCTGGACCTCCCCGCGCTGCAGGACCCGCAGTTCCACGCCGGCGATCCCTTTCCGGCGTTTCGCACGCTCCGCGCCGAGATGCCGATCTCGTGGCATCCGACGCCCGGATTCTGGGCGCTGGCGCGGCACGCCGACGTCGTGGCGGTGTCTCGCGACACGGACACGTTCTGTACGAGCCGAGGTATTCTGCTGGCGGATCTGGACCGTCCGATCATTCCGCGCCAGTCGATCATCTACATCGACCCGCCCGAGCACACGCAGTACCGCAAGCTCGTCCAGCCCGCGTTCAGCCCCGGACGCCTCCGGGCGCTCGAGGGGCGTATCGCCGCGCTGGTCGACGGGCTGCTCGCGCGTCTCGAGCCGGGACACCCGATCGACTTCGTCGAGGCCTTCGCCGCGCCGCTCCCGCTGCTCGTGATCGCCGACATGCTGGGCGTACCGGACGCCGATCACGCCCGCTTCAAGCGCTGGTCGGACGCCGTCATTGATGCCGGCACCCAGGTGACGCCGGAGACGATGGCGCAGTTCGCCGAGTTGTTCGAATACTTCGCCGGCTTTCTGGCCGCGCGGCGTGCGGCACCCGGCAACGACCTGCTGTCGCTGCTCGTGCACTCGGAGATCGACGGCGAACGGCTCGGCGAGTTCGACCTCCTGGCGTTCTGTATGTCGCTGCTGGTGGCAGGCAACGAGACGACCCGGAACCTGCTTTCGCACGGAGCGTTGGCGCTGGCGACTTTTCCACCGGAGCGCGCGCTGCTCGCGCGCACCCCGGCGCTCATGCCCGGCGCCGTCGAGGAGATGCTGCGCTGGGGGAGCCCGGTAGGGAGTTTCATGCGCACGGCCACGCGCGAGACGGTCGTGTGCGGTACGCGACTGCGCGAGGGCGACCGCGTGCTCCTCCTGTACGCGTCAGCGAACCGCGACGAGGCGGTGTTCGGAGCGGACGCGGAAGCGTTCCGCGTCACCCGCGACGCCGGCGCTCACGTGGCCTTCGGATACGGCGCGCACTTCTGCCTCGGCGCGCAGCTCGCGCGCATGGAGGCGCGGATCGCCTTCGCCGCGCTCCTCGCCCGCTTCACGCGTTGGGAGCTCGCGGGAACGGTGGAGGGGTTGCCGTCGGTGTTCATGCGCGGGGTGGTGCGGCTGCCGCTGCGTCTCGCATCGTGAGCGGCACGGGCCACGCTGAGGCTTCTCTCGGGAGCTCCGAACGGACCGTTCCGGCGGGGCGATCTCGTCCAGTGCCCCATGCTCCCGTCACCAATCGTTCTGCCGTCCGCGGAAGCCTCGCACCCCATCTTCTCCATGTTGTGCCAGACCGCGAAGCCGCCACTCTCAGGCGCGCTGAACCCGAGCACATCCGGTTCGCGCTCCCACGAGTACCACCACGTGAACCCCGGCGTCCGTCAGGCGTCGGGCGCTGGTTTCGGGAGCGTGCTGTCCATCTCGGGACCTACTTCGTGCGAGCGGCGTCGCCGGCCAGGACCACGGGGACCTTCGCGCCGGCGGGGACGCGCACCCGGGCGTGCGCGAGCGTCTGGACCGGCTCTGACTGACCAGGCGCCGCCCAGACGACCTCGCTCACCAGGATGTACTCGCCGGCCGCGAGATCGCTGAACTGGAAGCGTCCCTGCGCGTCGGTCCGCGCTATCCACCAGCGCTCCGACTCCGGCCGATCTGGGAGCTTCTGTTTGACGATCGCGTACTCCTGGTAGCGCTTCAGCGCGGCGGTGGTCGCGGGCGTCATGTAGACGCGCGTGTCGATGCTCACCGGGCGCTCGCCGGCCGTCGTGCGCAGCACGACGC
>JBOHWA010000866.1:0-9357 GCA_050735855.1 Binatia bacterium | reverse complement strand
GAACAGACCGCGGGCGGTGCGATACGGCGCGCCGTTCCACGCCTGCTGGAAGGAGCCCGACGCGGCGAGATCGGCGAAGTCGTCGAAGCTCTGGAAGACACCGCGGCAGGGCGCCAGCTGACCGTCGACGGTCAGCACCGGCTGTCCCCAGAGGAAGGGACACGGCGCCGGCACATGCGACAGGAACCACGGCGGCCAGCCGGCGCGCTCGCCCCAGCCCGGCTCGGGGACGCCACCGCGCAGGGCGAAGAGGCGCATGCCCAACTCATCCGCCAGGCGGCGGACGGCATCGCCCTCGTCGAGGTTGCAGGGGAACTGGAGGAACTGCAGCGTCAGCCGCGGCGTCGCCTTGGCGAGCCGCCGCTTCGCATCGGCGATCAGGCGGCAGTTGCGCGTCACCAGGGCCAGGTCGCCGCCGACGCGGTAGCGCTGGTAGACCGCCTGCGTCGCGCCGTCGATCGAGACGAACAGATCGGTCAGCCCACTGGCCACCAGCCGCTCGGCATCCGCCGCCGTGAACGGAATGCTCAGGTTGGTATTCACCCGCGTCGCGATGCCGCGCGCGCTGGCCGCGGCGATCAGCGCCGGCAGCTGCGGGTGCAGCATGGGCTCGCCCCAGTTGAACACTTCGATCAGCAGCAGGTAGTCGCCGAGCTCGTCGAGCAGCTTCAGATACGGCGCCGGCGGCAGCATGGCCGGCGGCCGGCCGAAGCGCCCGGCGCCGGTGTGGCAGTGCGGACAGCGCAGGTTGCAGGCGTTGGTCGGCTCGATCACCAGCCGCGTCGGCCGCGAGCGCAGGACGGTGCGGCCGCGGCGCAGCTCGTAGCGGTTGCGGTAGACGTTGGCGAGCCGCTTCCACGTCAGGCGATAGCCGTCGATGTCGTCGGGGAGCTCGACCAGCGCGCGCAGCTCCCGCCACGCCGCGCCGGCGCGCTGCCCCACCCAACGTCGCGCGCGCGCCAGCGCTGACATCAGAGGGTCCGGCGGCCGGGGTCGCCGCGCCGCCGGCCGCGGGCCCAGAAGTAGTTCCAGATGCCGTTCAGACTGTAGCCGATGTCGAACGTCTCCGCCCTGCCGCCGCCGCCGCGGTGCGTCTTCCAGCGCTCCCACATCTCGGTGTTCGGGCAGTCGAAGCAGATCTGCGCGTGCTCCGCGGCGCTGCCCTCGCGGCGGCGATAGAAGCGCCGCGCGCTGCGGAAGCGCGGGCCGTTCCAGATGTCGCGAAAGCGCGCCGTGCCGATCTCGTCCGGCCGCACCGCCAGGCGCCCCATGTCGTCGGACCGCTGGAAGCCGCCGCGGCAGGGCAGCACGCCGCCGTCGCTCGACACCACGGCGGTGCCCCACAGGAAGATGCACGGGAACGGGATCGGGGCGACGCAATAGGCGAAGCGGCCGGCGGTGTCCCAGTCCGGCCCCGGCACCACGCCCTTGAAGAGGCGCAGCGCGAAGCCGAGCTCGCTCGCCATGGCCTGCATGCCGTCGACGTCGTCGACGTTGTGCGGGAAGACGTGGAACTCCAGGTTGAGCCGCGGACCCAGCGCGCCCAGGCGCTGCTTCGCCTCGGCGACCAGGCGGCAGTTGTCGCGCACGCGCTGCAGGTCGCCGCGCACCCGGTACTGTTCGTAGGACGCCTGGGTCGCGCCGTCGACCGAGACCGTGAGCTCGCTGAGCCCGCTGGCCACCAGGCGCTCGGCGCGCGCGCGATCGAACGGCAGGCTGAAGTTGGTGTTGATCGTCGTGGCGATGCCGCGGGCGCTCGCCGCCGCGATCATGGCGTCGAGGTGCGGATTGAGCAGCGGCTCGCCCCAATGGAACGCCTCGATCTCGAGCAGATAGGGGCCGAGCTCGTCGAGCAGGCGATGGTACAGCTCCATCGTCATCAGCCGGGGCGGCCGCCCGACCTCGCCGGCCCCGGTGAGACAGTACGGACAGCGCAGGTTGCAGGCGCTGGCCGGCTCGACCACCAACCGCGTCGGGTACGAGCGCAGGTGGACGCGACCGCGCAGCAGTTCGAGGCGGTTGAGATAGAGATTCAACCGCCGCCGCGGCGTCAGCCGGTAGCCGCCGAGCGGTGGCAGCGTGAAGATCTGCCGCAGCGCCAGCCTGAGCTCGCGCCAGCCGTCCGCCACGCGCGCGCCGTAGGCGCGCGGCGCCAGGGCCCGCTGCACCGCCATGTGCGGCGGACTCTAGTCCGGCCCGTTCGCGACCGGCAATGCCAAACGGTCAGGCCACCCCGACGGCGACCGGCTCAGAGGATCCTGACCTCGACGGCGGCGACGGGGAACCTCTTCCCCGGCGCGTTCGTCGACTCGCCCCACACGACGCCGCGATAGACGTCCCCCGCCACGACCGCCGACGAGACGCCGTAGATCTTGAGCTCGGGGTCGCGACTGATCCGCGTCACGGTCGTTGGATCGATGCGCACGTTCTGTTCAGGCGCGAACGTCGCGATCGGTCGCAGGTTGTTCTTCGGATCGGCGACGACGCTGATCAGCCCATCGATCGACAGTTCGATCTTGGCATCCTCGCCACAGATCTCGAACACCTCCTTGGGCACCGCGAACCGGGCGTCGCCCCGCTCGGAGCGCATCTCCAATACCACGCGGGTGAGCGGATACGGGGGAGCGGTGACCGGCGCCACCGGGTCCAGCCATTCGCTCACCTCTTCGAGCGTCCCTGCCCAGAGCTTGAAGGATTCCTCGATGTACTCGCGCGGCTCGATCGACCCCTGCGAGGCGAGATCCGAGAGGCGATGGAAGAACTGCGTGCTGCGGCCGATCAGGCGGCGCTGCAGCAGGAACCAGTCGGCAGCGAAATCCTTCTCCGCCTTCTCCGCCTTCTTCGCCATCGGGCTCACGACTTCTTGGCGAGATCCGCCGCCAGGTCCGTCCACATCTTGGCGTAGAGGTCCATCCACTTCGTCGGCGACACCACCCCCGCCAGGCTCATGGCCGCCGCGTCCGCGGTAAACTTGCCCACGCGGTTGACCACCTTGACCTGGGCGCGGACGAGTTGCGCGAGGAGGTCGCTGATCTCGGTCTCCGCCTTCGCCGACCGCGCGGCCGGCTGCTTCTTCCTGCCCTTGGCTGCTGTCATGCATTCACCCCGTTGAAGACGTTCTGCGGCCACCCCCACACGGGGCTGGCCGGATCACTCGTCGAAGAACTTGTTGAACCCGCTCGCCTGGCTGTCAAGGAACATCGGCAGCAGGGCCGGACAGAGCAGGTTGAGCACGCTCGAGGTGAATTTCAGCCGTTTGCGCATCGTGCCGACGATCCACCCCGGCGGCAGGGGAGGATCATCCGCCTGTACGCCCGGTACGTCGTGGCTCTTCACCTCGAAGAACCCATCGTTGACCACGATCTGGTCGTCTTCTTCGTACATCAGCGCATAGTCGGTACGCGCGATGCTCGGCGCCACGCTGTAGTCGACCTTCAGGCGCTGCTTGAAGATGTTGGTGGTGAACCCGTTCCAGCTGCAGATGAAATCTTCGCGCAGCACGCCCTGCCAGGGGTCCGGCTTGGCGGTCGCCAGCGAATCCTCCGGCCCGCCTTCTCGGAAGGTCCGGGCAAAGAATTCTCCGAGGCGCTCCCAGTTCTCCGGATTGATCAGGTGACTGACCTGGTCGACCCTGGCATTCAGGTAGACCTGTTTGGTGACGACGAACGCGCCGTGGTCGTGCATCAACTCGGTCGGGCGCGCAACGATTTTCTCGCTGTTGCCCGCGGCCCGGATCAGCTCCTGATTCCGCCGCACCGGGCTCCATTGCTCCGGCGTGAACTGGCGGACGCCCCAGCGCAGGAGGAAATCGCGTGCGTCGGCCGCCAACTTCCGCTCGTCGATCGCGCGCTCGCCGGACTCCGGTCTTGCCGCCGTCGTGACCAACTTGTCGAACGTTGGCTTCACCGCCTCCGCCGGGCGGTAGCCATAGATCAGCATCTGCGACACGCAGCGCCGCGCGACGTGCCGCCGCTTCTTCTGCGAGGTTGCGTCCGCCGTGCAGTAGACGTCGTGCAGGGTCTGGGCCGACTCGTCCAGGGACAGCGGCTGCACGCCGCTTGGGACGCGATCGCCGGGGCGCACGCGGCCGAAGAAGCGATGGTAGTAGCTCGACCACTGGACTTGCCGCAGCGGCGCCCGCGCCGGCTCCTGCTGCCGCGCCCCCGACCATTCCGCCGCCGGCTCGACCGCGGCGGCTCGCTCCCGTTGTCGCCTCACGTATGCCTCCGCGCCGCCATCGTCACTGCGGCAGGGCCAGGCAGACCGTCTCCGCCTGGATCCAGAAGCGCAGCGTGTCCTCCACGTTGGCGCCCAGGGTCAGCGACTCGGCACGAATCTGCTTCTCATGCATGATGCGCGTCGCCCAGGGATTCCCCTCTTCCTTCTCGGCCGTCAAGCTGCCGGCGCACAACAGCGGCGGATCCTGCGCCACGCCGGCGTCGAAGATCTGAAAGGCCCGCCCGAACCCAAGCGGCAGATCGAAAGGACTGACCTCGACCCGCACCGCTCTCGCCGCGGCCGGTCCCGGCAGGTTGAGCGTGGCGCGCAACGTCGGGCCGACGCGCTGGCGGTCGGGGCGGTCGACCAGCGTGATCTCACGCCAGAAAAGCCCGCACTTCTTCGTCCACTGCACCGGGTCGAGGGCGGCGTGGATCTCCTGCACCGGGGTCTGGACGACGATCGCCAATTTCGCGCTCACCGTGCCGTCCCTGAGCGTCGGCGGCTCCCACACGTACTGGTCGATCTTGTGTGCGCGCGCGAAAGTGAGCAGCGGATCGATCCCCTGTTTGCGCAGGGCGCTGATCTCGTCGAGCGGTCGCCGGAAGATGTTGGTGACCAGCTGGTCGAGGTTCGCGCGCACCGCCTTGTCCTCGGGGGTGACGGCTGACGTCGGGTCCAGCATGCGCAGCGCCAGATTCCACAGCGCGACGCTGTGCAGCACGCGCGGCAGGGGCCGGCTGCCCTCCTTCCGCTTCTCGCCGGGGAACTCCAGGTCGGCGCGCAGGGTCTTCACGGCCTCGGCGAGGTTCATCCCCGGGGCCCTCCGGCCGGGCACCGGCGGCGGGGTCGCGAAGCTCCTCGACAACGCAGCGTGGAGTTGTTCTATCGACGGTTCGACCATGATCTACGCCGGCACCCATCGAGCCTGCCTGGCCCGCTGTAATCGTCCCATACTCAATTGCCAGTACCACCTCAACCGTTGGCCGGCGGTGACCGGGTCGATGCCGCTGCTTTCCGCCGCCACGCACTTTTGACTAGTATCGAGCCCGGCTACCGGGAGACTCCGCGCGACATGTCAGCGACGATCGATCACAGGGTGCAGAACGGTGCGCTGTTCCAGGGGCGCTACGAGCTGCTGGGCGAGCTGGGGGCCGGCACGTTCGGGCAGGTCTATCGGGCCCGGCAGCTCTCGACCGGCCAGGACGTCGCGATCAAGATCGTCCCCTTGCGCAGCGAGGCGGGCAGCGCGCGCGACCACCGGGTCGAGCGACTGCGGCGCGAGATGCGCCTCTGCGTCGAGCTGTTCCACCCCAACATCGTGCGCCTGATCGATTCGGGCGAGACCGACGACGGCACTGTCTACGCCGCCTTCCAGTACGTGCCCGGGGCGACGCTGAAGCAGGTGCTCAGCGAGCACGGCAAACTCAGCCTGGGCGAGACCGTCCACCTGCTGAGCCAGGTGCTCGACGCGCTGAGCTGCGCCCACGCGCGCGGCATCGTGCACCGCGACCTGAAGCCGGAGAACATCATGATCACGGCGACCGGGGCGCGGCGCAACGCGATGGTGCTCGATTTCGGCCTCGGCGGCCTCGCCCCCGAGGCCGCGGGGTGGAGCCTGCCGCGCATCACGGCGACGCAGGAGATGATGGGGACGCCGTGCTACGCGGCGCCCGAGCAGCTGCGCGGCGAGGCGCCGACCACCCGCTCCGACCTCTACTCGTGGGGGCTGATCTTCATCGAATGCCTCACCGGCGAGTTGGCCGTGCGCGGCGCCTCGGTGCACGAGGCGATCCTCAACCAACTGAACGACGAGCCGATCCCGATCCCCGCCGACCTGCCGGGCGACGGCCTGCGGGCGCTGCTCGAGACGGTGACCGCCAAATCGGTCGAGCAGCGCGACGTCACCATCGAGGGCCTGCTGCGCGCGCTCGGCGCGCTCGCGTCCGGGCTGTCGACCGAGGACGCCGAGGCCGCGGCGGCGGAGCGCCCGCCCGAGGGCGAGCGCCGCCAGGTCACGGTGCTCTCCTGCCGGCTGAGCGCGGCGCGCAGCGACGGGCAACCGGTCGATCTCGAGCAGCTCGACGAGCTGCTGCACACCCAGCACGCGCTGTACGTCGAGCTCGCCGCGCGCGGCGGCGGCCGCGTCGCGAGCGCCTTCGGCGACCGCGCCATCCTGGTCTTCGGCTACCCGCAGGCGCGCGAGGACGACGCGCGACACGCGGCGCGCACGGCGCTGAGCATCGCCGCCGAGGTGCGCCGGCGCAGCGCCCAAGCGGCGGCGGAGCGCGGCGTCAGCCTGGCGGTCCGCATCGGCGTCCACACCGGCCTGGTGATCGCTCGCGAACTGCGGGGCTCGATCGCCCACCACAGCTTCGATCTCATCGGCCCGACCCCGCAGGTGGCGATGCGGCTCGAGGAAACGGCGGCGGCCAACGAGGTGCTGGCCAGCCTCGACACCCAGCGCCTGCTGCGCCGCGAGATCGAGCGCGAGCCGGCCGGCGAATGTCGCATCCCCGAACTCGGCAGCGACGTGTCGATCTTCCGCCTCACCGGCGTGCGGCAGCCGTCGGCCGGCGTCGAGACGATCCAGTCGACGCGCGAGACGCCGCTGGTCGGCCGCGCCAAGCAGCTCGACCACCTGGTCGAGCTGTGGCGCCAGGCACAGGACGGACGTGGCGCGGTCGTGCTGATGACCGGCGAGCCCGGCATCGGCAAGTCGCGCCTGGTGCGCGAGCTGCGCCGCCATGTTCCGGCGGATGCCTGGTTGGGCCTGCAGTGCGCGGCGGAGAACCAGCACAGCCCGCTGCGCCCGTTCGTCGACCTGTTGTCGGGGTTGGATCCGCCGCTCGAGGCGCAGCTGGCGCGCTACGCGATGGACGACGCCGAGTACGGGCCGCTGTTCGCCCAGTTGCTGGCGCGCCCGGCCGACGCGCGCTGGCCGCCGCTGGCGCTGGCGCCGGAGCGGATGAAGGAGGCGACGCTCAACGCCCTCGCCACCCTGCTCGCGCGCATGGCGGCGGAGCGGCCGCTGGTCTTCGCCATGGAGGACCTGCATTGGGCCGACCCGACCTCGCTCGAGCTGCTCACCCTGCTGGTCGAGGAGCTGCGCGCCCCGGAAGCCGTCAACGGCGATGACGCGCCGCGGCTCTGCGTCGTGTTGACCGCCCGGCCGCAGTTCGCGCCGACGTGGTCGATCGAGAACGTCTCACTGCTCGCCCTGCCCCACCTGGCGGCGGGCGAGGTCGAGGAGATGATCCGCTCCAATCTCGTCGTCGATCTCTCCACCCTGCCGCGCACGGTGATCGACGCCGTCGTGCAGCGCTCGGACGGCATCCCGCTGTTCGCCGAGGAGATGACCCGCGTGCTGGTCGAATCGAGCGCGGCGCCGGGCCGCGGCGACGGCGCGATCGAGATCCCCGGCAGCCTGCGCGACCTGATCATGGCGCGCCTCGACGGCGTCTCCGACAGCGCCAAGGAAACCGCCCAGGTCGCCTCCGTCCTCGGCCGCGAGTTCCGCTACGAATACCTGCGCGCCATCTCACCCAAGCCGGAGTCGACGGTGCGCGCCGACATGCGCGAGTTGGTCAACGCCGGCCTGCTCTACCAACGGCGCAGCGCGCGGGCCGAGAGCTATCTCTTCAAACACGCGCTGCTGCGCGACACCGCCTACGAGTCGATGCGGCGCGCGACGCGCCAACCGTTGCACGAACGGGCGGCCGACACCCTGCGCGAGCGCTTTCCCGACGTCGAGCGCACCCAGCCCGAGGTGCTCGCGCTGCACTACGAGCGCGGCGGCCAGCGGGCGCGCGCGCTCGAGTACTGGCGCCTGGCCGGCGACCTGGCGATCCGGCGCGGCGCCTACGTCGAGTCGATCCGCCACTTCCAGGAAGGTCTGGGCCTGGTCGCGACCCTGCCGCCCTCCGCCGCGCTCAACGAAGCCGAGCTCGGCCTGCGCACCTCGCTCGGCGTCGGCCTGATCGCCACCAAGGGCTATGGCGCCGAAGAGGTGGAGCAGAACTGCTCGCGCGCGCAGGCGCTCTGCCTCGATCTCGGCGACGCGCCCCACCTGGTGCCCGCCCTCTACGGGCTGTGGACGTACCACCTGCTGCGCGATCATCGCGACCCGCCCGGCGAGCTCGCCGCCCGCCTGCTGCAGATCGCCCGCGCCCCGGAGCAGGTGCTGATCGCCACCGCGACGCGCGGCATCACCGCCTACTGGATGGGCGAGTTTGCCACCTCGATCACCCACCTGCAGCGCGCCACCGAGTTGTACGACATCGAGCACCAGCAATCGTTGGCGCGCACCTTCGGCGAGGACGCCGCCCTGCTGGCGCCGCTCTACTGCGTGTGGTGCCTCTTCCATCTCGGCAAACCCGACCAGGCGCTGGCCTATCAGCAGCGCGCCGAGGGGCTGGCGGCCGAGACGGCGTCGCCGTACGTCACCGCGACCTCGCTGATCTTCGGCATGCACCTCGGCCTGTCGCTGCAGGACGTGGCGATGGCGCGCCGCTACGCCGAGCAGGCCCTGGCCCTGTCGATCGAACAGCGCTTCCCCTTCTTCCTCGCCACCGCCACGTGCGGGCTGGGCTGGGTCGGGATCGCGGAAGGCGACATCGACACAGGGATCGCGCGGTTGCAGGAAGGCCTCGCCGTCCTCGGCGCGACCGGCGCCGTGGTGGCGCGCAGCTACTGGCTGACCTGCATCGCCGAAGGGCATCTGCGCCGCGGCGACGCCGCGACCGGGCTCGCCACCGTCGACCAGGGGTTGGCGCTGTCGCAGGGCAACCTCAACCGCATGCAGGACTCCTGGCTGCACCGCTTAAAAGGCGAGCTGCTGCTGCTGGCTGGCGAGCCGGCCGCCGCCGAGGCCTCGCTGCGCACCGCGGCGCGCGTCGCGCACGCCAGCGCCGACAAGCCGTTCGCGCTGCGCGCCACGATGAGCCTGTGCCGCTTACTGCGCAGCGAGGGCCAGGCCGACGCGGCACGGCCGCTGCTCAGCCAGGTCTACCGGTCGTGGGACGAAGGTTTCGACACCAAGGACCTGCGCGACGCGCGCGCGCTGCTGGACGAGTTGTGAGCGGCGGAAGGCCGTGCGACCCAGCGGTCCGGTTGGAGGGCGCCGGTCCCTCGGCGCCG
>JBOHWA010000865.1:0-2583 GCA_050735855.1 Binatia bacterium | reverse complement strand
GCCCTGGCGGCGGCGCTGTTCGCGCCGCACGTCGTCTGGGAAGCGGCCAACGGCTGGCCGTCGGCCGAGTTCATCGCCAACGCGGCGGCGACGAAGAACGCGCCGGTCACCTTCCTGTCGTTTCTCGGCGGCCAGATCGTGCTGCTGCACCCGCTGGCCCTGCCGCTCTGGCTGGCGGGTCTCGTCGCGCTGCTCGTCGCCGCGTGGCTGGCGCGCGTACGCGCGCTCGGCCTCGGCTATCTGGCCACCTTCGCGCTGCTGCTGATCCAACGCGGCAAGGTCTACTACCTGGCGCCGTACTACCCGGTGCTCTTTGCGGCCGGCGCGCTCGCCCTCGAGCGCCTGGCGGCGCGCCCGCGGCTCGGCTGGACCCTGCCGGCGGCGACGGTGCTCTATGCCGCGGCCGGCATCGCCGTCCTGCCGCTGGCGCTGCCGGTGCTGCCGGTCGAGACCTTTCTCGCCTACTCGCAGGCCATCGGCATTGAGGAGCCGCGCACCGAGCGCAGCCCGCGCGGCGCGCTGCCGCAGCTCTACGCCGACATGCACGGCTGGCCGGAGATGGTCGACACCGTCGCGCGCGTGGCCGGACAGCTGCCTGCCGACCAGCGCGCCCGCGCCGTCGTGCTGGTGCGCAACTACGGCGAGGCCGGCGCCATCGAGTTCCTCGGCCGGCCGCGCGGTCTGCCGCGCGCCATCGCCGGGCACAACAACTTCTGGCTGTGGGGACCGGGCGACCTGCGCGCCGACGACACCGTCATCGCCGTCGGCCTGACGCGCGAGCAGTTGTTGACCGCCTTCAGCGCGGTGGAACGCGTCGACACGACGCACTGCCAGTGGTGCATGCCGTACGAGAACGACCTGCCGGTGCACATTGCCCGCGGCCTGACGGCACCGCTCGACGACGTGTGGGCGCGCCTGAAGCGCTTCATGTGACTGGAGGGCGCCGGTCTCTCGGCGCCGTGCACGCGACGACGTGCCCGGCCGTACTTACCCCCCGCCCCGCCCCCGGCGCCGAGGGACCGGCGCCCTCCAATTGGGCGACGGGACGCGGTGACGGCGCGGCGACGGGCGTCACGGGGTCTGCTCGAGCGCTGCTTCGGCTGGGGCGAGCCACAGGGACATGCCGGCCGAGCGGAACAGGTCGACGGACGCGGTCAGGTCGGCGCGGGCGCCCTCGCGGTCTCCGGCCCGGCCGCGCAGGCGTCCGCGCCCCAGGCGGCAGTGGGCTTGCAACGGCACCATGCCGAGCTCCTCGGCCAGTGCGAGCGCCTCGTGGTACGCAGCCTCCGCGTCCACCGGCGCGTCGCGGCACGCGGTCTCCGCCAGCAGCCGCAGCGCCCAGGCCTCGTAGCCGCGCTCGCTGCGGGTGCGCGTCAGCGCGACCGCCCGCCGGGCGAGCGCCGCGGCCTCGGCGACATGCCCGCTCAGGAGCCGAGCCTCGCCGAGGAGGGCGACCGTCAGGGAATCGGACTGGGTGAGGTGGAAGAGGCGGACGGAATCGTCGAGCAGTGCGATGCCCTTCGTCGGCTGACCCGACAGCGCATACGCGTACCCGAGCAGGGCCCCGAGCGCGGCACCGAGCAGCGGGACCTCCTGTGCCTCGCACAGCCCCAGGCCGCGCTCCAACACCGGCAGGGCGCGGCCGAGCTCCCCCTTGCGCAGGTGGAGAAATCCGAGGCCGAAGCAGGCGTGCGAGAGACCGTAGATTCTATCGGCCGTCTCCGCCAGCCGGATGGCCTCTTCGGCGCGGGCCAGCCCCTCGGCGAACTCGCCCAGCTCGGCCAGGGAGCAGATCCCCGCCGTGCGCGTGTAGATCTGTTGCGCGGCCTTGTCGCCGCGGCCGACCAGCTCGCTCTCCAGCGACCCGATGCTCTGCCGCATGAGATCGGCCGCGCGCCGGTATTGCCCGACCGCGTGGCACGTCTGCCCGTAGTAGAGATGCGCCGCGATCCGCAGCTTGGGTTCCCCCAGCACCTCAGCGAGGTCGACGGCGCGCTGCCCCGACTGCAGCGCGCGGTCCTTCTCGCCCAGCAGGAGATCGCAGCTGGTGCGGAAGACCATGACCCAGGCGAGGCGCAGGTGGTCCCCCAGAGCTTCAGCCGCCGCCTCCGCCGCACCCAGGTGGCCGGGGATCTGGTCGAGCGCACCGACCGCGACACACGAGTGACGCAGGGCGAAGCGCAGGTCGATCGCCTGCTCGAGCAGATCGCGGCGACCCGGTAGGTGCTGCAGCGCCTCCAGCGCCTGCTCGAAGCACGCCATCGCCTCGCGATGCGCCGATCGCCGGGCCGCCGTCAGGCCGGCCTGGCGCAGGTAGGGAACCGCCTTCTCCCACTGCCCCGCCCGACGCCAGTGGGTCCCGAGCGCGACGCAGTGCGCCTCGAGGTCGCTCGCGTAGAGCGCCTCGATGGCCTCCGCCACCGCCGCATGCACCAGGCTGCGGCGCGGCGCGATCAGCTGGTCGTAGGCGACCTCGCGGATGCGGTCGTGGGTGAAGTCGAGGCGTTCGCCGACGACGTGCAGGATGCGCCGCGCCACCAGCTCCTCCACCCCGGCGGCCGCCGCGCGGGTGCCGATCGCCGC
>JBOHWA010000864.1:0-7629 GCA_050735855.1 Binatia bacterium | reverse complement strand
CGGGCGGGGTTCTCTTTGCACGCACGGCGCCGAGCGCCCGGCGCACACCAGCTGTGATCGACCCGCTCAGGCGTGCGTCGGGCTGAGGCCGTAAAAGCGCAGGGCGTTCTCGCCCAGCACCTTGCGCTGCCAGGCCTCGGGCAGGTCGGCGAGCTTCTCGCGCATCTGGCCGACGACGTTGAACGACGCGTCGAGGTGCGGATAGTCCGAGGCCCAGATGACGTAGTCGGCGCCGAGGTGGGTGACGAGCGGGGCGGTCATCGACTCATCCGGCTCGGCCGAGATCAGGCACTGGCGGCGGAAGTACTCCGACGGCGTCAGCTTCAGCGGCGAGAAGGGTCGCATGACCTCGGACTTGTGGTCGAGCCGGTCGAGCCACGACGAGATCCAGTTGGAACCCGTTTCCAGCACTGCCAGGCGCAGGCGCGGGTACTTGTCGAACAAGCCGTAGGTCATCATCGAGGTGAACGCGACCATGACGTCGAGGGCGAGGAAGGCGAAGCCGAAGACCACCTGGCCGATGGGGTCGGTGACGCCGTCGGTCCACGGTTTCAGCAGGCTCTCCGAGCGCGCCACGACGTGAAAGGCGATCGGCATGTCGAGTTCCTGCACCGTCTCCCAGAATGGCGCCAGGGCCGGATCGTTGAACTGCCGCCCGCCGCGCGCCGCCGGATCGGGCGACAGGTAGACGCCGGCGCAGCCGGCGGCGCGGGCGCGCCGCACCTCCTCCACCGCGCCCTGCGGATCGAGCAGGCAGATGTGCGCGATCGGCACCAGGCGGCGGCGGTCGTGGCTGCAGAAGTCGACCAGCCAGCGGTTGTAGGCGCGCGTGTACGCCGTCGCCAGCTTGGCGTCGCGCATCATCCCCTCCCAGGCGATGCCGATGGTCGGGTAGAGCAGCGCCATGTCGATGCGCTCGTCGTCCATGACGCGCAGCCGCGCCGCCGGATCGTAACCGCCCAGCGGGCAGCCGTCCTCGTAGCTGCGCTGGCCGACGCGCATCAGGTCGTCGGAGTCCATGCCGATGCCGCCCAGCGCGCCGAGCCGCCCGCGCAGCGAGAGATGCGGGCGGCCGTCGACCAACAGCACCTCGACCCCTTCGTCATCCTTGGCGATGCGGATGGCGCGCTCGCGCAGCGACGGCTCGATGTAGCGCTCCCAGGTGTCGCGCGGCTCGAGCACGTGGCCGTCGGCATCGACGGTACAGACGGGCGTCGGCTGATTCATCATGCCTCCTCGGTAGAAGCTCGTTGCGGTCCGATGTGCTTGCGCCGCCCCCGCCCCGCCCCCGGCGGCGACGGAGCGCCGCCCTCCAGGTCTGCTCGCGACGAGCCGCCCGTTTCGGGATCGACATGCCGCTCCGCGTTGACGTCGGTGCTCCTAGATCGGCAAATCGCCGGTCGCCATCTTGGTGCTGCCGGTCTTGGTGTAGGCGGCGATGGCGCGCTGGGCGATGCGCATCTGATGCACCTCGTCGGCGCCGTCGGCGAAGCGGGCCCAGCGCGCGTGTTGGAACATGCTGGCCAGCGGCGTGTCCTTCGAGTAGCCGAGCGCGCCGTGCACCTGGATGGCGCGGTCGATGATGCGGTTCAGCGCATTGGCGACGAAGTGCTTGGCCATCGAGACCTCGGAGACGAAGTCGAGCTGCTTGTCGATGCGATAGGCGGCGTGCAGGACCATCAGCTTGGCCTGATAGAGTTCCATGCTGGAGTCGGCGATCATCCACTGGATGCCCTGCTTCTCGGCCAGCAGCGAGCCGTGCGCGAAGCGCTTGAGCGAGCGGTCGACCATCATGTCGAGCGCCGTCTCGGCCTGGGCGATCCAGCGCATGCAGTGCGCCAGGCGGGCGGGCCCGAGGCGGTACTGGCCGAGGCGGTGGCCCTGGGCGCGGCCGCCGAGAATGTTGCGGTCGGCGATGCGCAGATCCTCGATGACGATCTCCGAGTGGCCGCCGGGGCCGTGCATGGTCTCGATCTCGCGCACGCGCGTCCAGCCCTTCGCCGGCAGATCGACGATGAAGGCGGTGTTGGCGGCCTGCGGGCGCTCGGGGTCGTCCTCGGTGCGGGCGATGAGAATGGCGAAGGCGGAGCGGCGGGCGTTGGAGATGAACCACTTGTGCCCGTTGATCACCCACTCGTCGCCGTCCTGGACGGCGCGGGTCTGGATGAGCGTCGGATCGGAGCCGGCGACCTCCGGCTCGGTCATGGCGAAGCAGCTCATGGCGTGGCCGTCGCACAGGGGGCGCAGGTACTTCTCCTTCTGCGCGTCGGTGCCCCAGTGCAGCAGGGTGTGCATGTTGCCTTCGTCGGGCGCCTGACAGTTCATCACCCAGGGGCCGTAGTAGGCCTTCGCCGCCTCGGCCTGGACCATGGCGAGATCGACGTGGCCGAGGCCCATGCCGCCCCACTCGGCCGGCATGTGCGGCAGCCACAGGCCCGCGGCCTTCGCCTGGGCGCGCATGTCGAGCAGGATGCGCAGGTAGTCGGCGCGCTGCATGGTGTCGGGATCGCCGATCTGTGCTTCCGCCGGCTTGACCACCTGCTGGATGAAATCGCGCACGCGCAGGCGCAGGTCCTCGAGCTCCGGGCTCAGGGTGAAATCGATCGCCATGACGGTGCCTCCTACGTTCGGGATAGCGGGCGCGGCGCGCGCCCACCGGTTGGAATGGCGGGGATTGGCGCGAACCGCAAGGGGCGGAGAGGTTGGGCAGGCTGCATGCCATGGCCGCGGCCATGAGCGCGCCCCCACCGGGCATCGCGTTCTCATGGAACGCGAGCTGGAGCGCCGAGCTGATGGCGACCGTTAGCAGAGTTGATGGCGATCGCGACGACCGTACTTGCAGGGCGCTCGTGCGAAGAGCAGCATCCCCAGCCGATGAACCCTTTGCGGGAGGGACTCCAGCGGCAGCGTGTACCCGAACCCTGCGCCATGGTGATCTTCGGCGCGTCGGGCGACCTGGCGCACCGCAAGCTCGTCCCCGCCATCTACAGCCTGGCACACGAAGGCTGCCTGCCGCCGTACTTCGCCCTCGTCGCGGTCGCCGTCAGCGATTTCACCACCGAGTCGTTCCGCGAGGACATGCGGGTCGCGGTGGAGCAGTTCGGCCGCCACCGGCCGATCAGCCAGGCGGTCTGGAACTCCCTGGCGCAGAACATCCACTACATCCAAGGCGACTTCGAGCAGGCCGATACGTTCCGTCGGCTCACCGAACTGCTCGACCGTCTCGACCGCGAACACGGTACGCAGGGCAACCGCCTCTTCTATCTGTCCACCGCGCCCAGCCTCGTCGAGACGATCTCGACGCAATTGCGTGAGCAGGGCCTGACCGCCAACCGCGGCTGGCGCCGGCTGGTGGTCGAGAAGCCCTTCGGCCGCGATCTCGTCTCGGCGCGCAAGCTCAACCTGCAATTGCAGTCGGTGCTGAACGAATCGGAGATCTACCGCATCGATCACTACCTCGGCAAAGAGACCGTGCAGAACATCCTGGTCCTGCGCTTCGCCAACGGCATCTACGAACCGATCTGGCGCAACCAGTTCATCGATCACGTCCAGATCACGGTGGCCGAGACGCTCGGCGTCGGGACGCGCGCCGGCTACTACGAAGAGGCCGGCGCCGCGCGCGACATGATGCAGAACCATATGATGCAGCTCCTCGCGCTGGTGGCGATGGAGACGCCGATCAGCCTCAACGCCGAACAGATCCGCAACGAGAAGGTCAAGGTGCTGCAGGCGCTACGGCCCATTCGCGAGCAGGACGTCAAGAGCGCCACGGTGCGTGCCCAGTACGCGCGCGGCTACGCCGAGGGGCTGTCGGTGAAGGGCTACCGCGAGGAAGAACACGTCTCGGCCCAGTCGGCGACCGAAACCTTCGCCTGCGTCAAGCTGGCCATCGACAGCTGGCGATGGGCGGGCGTGCCGTTCTACCTGCGCCACGGCAAGCGCCTGGCGAAGAAAGGCACCGAGATCTCGGTCTACTTCAAGAAGTCGCCCGACATCCTCTTCAACGCCGCCGACAGCGACACGCCGGTCGACCACAACGTGCTCACCATCCGCGTGCAGCCGGACGAAGGCATTTCGCTGCGCATGGAAGCGAAGGTGCCCGGGCAACTGTTGCAGATTCAGTCGGTGAAGATGGACTTCCACTTCGGCGGCGACTCCCCGGAAGCGTACGAGCGCCTGTTGCTCGACACGATGATCGGCGATGCGACGCTGTTCATCCGCCACGACGAGGCCGAGCATTCGTGGATGTTCTTCGATCCGATTCTGCACGCCTGGCACGACGAGGGCGCCCGCTTCGTGCCGCAGTACCCGGCCGGCACGTGGGGCCCCAAGGAAGCGGAGTTGCTGCTCGCCAAGGACGGTCGCCAGTGGCGGCGGTTGTAGGGATCGACGGGCCGACGCGCCGGCCGGCGTGCGGTTCGCCTGCTTGGTCGCGGTCGCCGCGTTGAGTCTCGGTTGGAGGTTGGAATGGACGCCCCGGACGCCCCGACGCCCGCACCGCTCACGGCCATCCAGGTTGCCCAGGGCCATAGCGCCATCTCGCAGCCATGCCTGTCGAATCTGGTCATCTACACGGAGGACATGGGCGACGAGGGGCTGATCTCCGAGACGATCGCGGAGTACGTGGTGAAGCACCCCTGCCGTGTCATCCTGGCGGTGGCGCAGCCGCGCAACGGACGGACGGGGCTGGAGTCCTCCGTCTCGGCGCACACGTACAGCGACGGGACCGGCAAGAGCGTCACCTGTGAGCAGTTCACGCTGACCGCCAGCGGTGCGGCGGTGAAGGAGCTGGCGAGCGCGGTGCAGCCCCTGCTCGTCGCCGACCTGCCGACGTACATTTGGTGGCGCGGGATCTTTCTCACGCAACGCCTGCTGGTCGAGCAGTTCTTCACCTTCGCCGACCGCTTCATCTACGATGGCGTCGGGTGGACCAATCTCCACTTCACGGTCCTGCAGGTCGCCGACCTCATCCCCAAGTATGGCGACAAGGTCGCCTTTACGAACTTCAACTGGTCGCGCCTGCGTCCCTGGCGCGAGAGCATCGCAGACTTCTTCGACGCCGGCATGTACGAGCGCGAGGTCTGGGGTCTTCGACAGGTCCGTGTCGACTTCATGTCCCTGCCCGGCAGCGAAGAGGGCTATCAGTTCCGCGCGCTGCTCGTTGTCGCGTGGCTCGCCGTGCAGTTGGAGTGGGAACCCGTGACCGGGCGCCCCGGTCTCGAGCAGGCGTGCATCGAATTTCGCGACAAGAAGGGAGACCCGGTCCACGCCGAGCTCGTGCTCCTGCCGCAGTCCGGCCCGATGAGCCAGGGTCTGCAGGGTGTGGTGCTGTTCGCCGGGAGCGGCGACCTCGCACATGAGTTCATCGTCGAGCGCGACCACGGCGAGCATCTGATGATCCTGCGCCACAAGGACACCACCAGCGAAAGCGTATTGCGGACCGTGCCCCACAACGACTCGTCGACCGCCGACCTGCTCTACCGCGAGCTGGGGCGCCGTGTACGCAACCGGGTGTTCGAGAAGTCGTTCAAGATGGCGTCCCGGCTGCTGGACATGATCTGACTCCTCGCATCGCATTGGAACGAATGAGAGAAGTCATCGTCTGTGTTGCCTTGGCCGCCGTGGCGCTCTTCGGCGCGAGCTGCACAAGGCCCCAGCCGCCAGCCGACGTTCGCGAGATGGTGGCGGTGCCCGCCGGCAAGGCCCTGCTCGGCTGCAACGAGGCGGTGGACTCAGAGTGCGAGCCGGATGAAAAGCCCGGCGGCATCGTCGAGTTGACGGCGTTCGAGATCGACACCACCGAGGTCACGGTGGCGCAGTATCGGGCCTGTGTCGAGGCGGGTGCCTGCTCGGCGCAGGGTCTCGAGTTGCCGACCTCCGGAACGGCGGACGAGCCCGACCTGGCGTGGACGTGCAATTGGGGCAAACCAGAGCGCGACCAACACCCGATCAACTGTCTCGACTGGGAGGCGGCTGCCATCTTCTGCAAGTGGGTGAAGAAGCGCCTGCCGACCGGGAAGGAATGGGAGCGCGCGGCGCGCGGCACCGACGGCCGTCGCTATCCGTGGGGCAACGAGGGCGTGCGGCCCGCTCCGCAGGCGAACCTCGCCGACCAGACACTGCTCGACCACAAGCCGCGCGGTTGGGGCCTGGCGGAATTCAACGACGGCTTCCTGTCGACTGCGCCGGTCGGCTCGTTCGCGGCCGGCGACTCTCCGATCGGCGCCAAGGACATGGCGGGCAACGTGTGGGAATTCGTTCTCGAGGGCGACGAAACCCGACACGAGATGCGCGGCGGCGCCTGGAGCTACTACCCGATCGCCCTGCGTACGTCCGACAAGGCCTACGCCCCGATCGGCCGCAGGAACGGCGACACCGGCTTTCGGTGTGCCCGCTGAGCCGGGCCCTGTCACGCGTCGGCCCCTCTTTCGACTGGAGCTCGTCGAGCCGCAACGAGTTCTCGTGCTGCGGCCACGAAGACTCGTGGTATCGTTCCCGGCGATGTATCCCGGATCGTTTCGGCGGTGACCCAGTCCGTACGACCATCGGCGCTCATGGTCGTCGAGCCAAATGCTCCCCTGCCGCGTCCCGGGCCGTCCGTCCGGCGCGCCGATTGACAGGCGAGGGCGCGACAACCGAGAGTCAGCCCGCATGGTCCCGCCCAGTCGGTTTCAGCTCGCCTTGCTGACCGACACGGTCCGCGAGCGACTCTTCCTGCTCGATCAACGCCGGCGCCTGCGCCGCATCGCGGCCTATCACCGTCCGCCGGCCGACGTCGGCGCGCTGCTCGAGGCCGTGCAACGCAAGGTCCTGGTCTTCACCGTCACCGCCGGCCGCTCGGGCACGACGTTCCTCGCGCGCCTGTTCGCCGCGCTGCCCGATGTCGCCAGCCTGCACGAGCCGGCGCCGCACTTTCAGTTCTTCATGCGCCAGGCGCAGCATGATCCCGCCGCGGCGCGCCGCTTCTGGCTCGAGTACAAGCTGCCGCAGATCGCCGCCGAGCCGACCGCGCGCTACGCCGAGCTGAGCCACATGTTCGGCAAGGGCTTTCTCGAGCCGTTGCTGGCGCTCGGCATCGTGCCGCGGGTGGTCATGCTGCGCCGCCATCCCCGTCTGGTCGCGGCGAGCTGGCAGGCGCGCGGCGCCACGCCGGGGCGCGGCAAGCGCGGCCTCAAGTTGCATCTCAGGCCGGACGATCCGGACGTGCTGCCATACCCCAACTGGCATGCGGCGACCGACTACCAGCTCTGCTTCTGGTACGCGCTCGAGATTGAACGCCGCCAGCGTGTCTACCAGACGCTGCTCGAACGCGCCGGCGGGATCACCGTCGACGTCACCGCCGACGAGCTGCACGACGGCGATCGCTTCCTGGCGGCCGCCGACACGCTCGATCTGTTGGCCCCCGGTGTCGACCGCATCGCCCTGCTGCGCCGCCACTGCGAGATCGCCGCGGTGATCCACAAGCCCAGCACCCGCCGCATCGCCCCCGCCCCGATCGACGAGGAAACCCAGGTCTGGGCGGCCGTCTCCGCCGCCGCCCCTTGGCTGCGCGCCGAGGTCGACCAGCGCTACCCGCCGCCGCGCTAGGACCAGGCGCGAGCGGTGACCGGGTCCGCTGGAGTTCACAGG
>JBOHWA010000863.1:0-2341 GCA_050735855.1 Binatia bacterium | reverse complement strand
CCTCCACTCTGGCTGGCAGTGCGGCAAGCCCCCGGTGGCGCAGGACGGTGCCGAGAAGGGCGGTAGACGCGGGGGGGGGGCGGATTCAAACTGACCCACTACGGACGTTGCTGGTCCGCGCGGCTTGGCCCATCAATGCCGGGCGGCGCGACCGCGACGACCGCACGTCGACGCTGAGCGCGCTGACCCCGAGGTCCCTTCCCCCCCGAAGGCCCCGCGGCAACGGTTCCGAGGCGACGAGATCTCGATTGTTGGGCGCGGCCGGTCCGCGCCCTTCGACCGGCTCAGGGCGAACGGGGGTGATACGGAGGTATCGACGTTATACCCAGAAGCCTAGTCTGTCTTGGCTAAGAAAACAGGATTGACGCAATCTTGTAACGACGCTATAGGAACGCCATGTTGGTTCCCCGCCCGCGCGAGCTCGAATCCGCCGCCACCCGGCGCGCCATACTCGACGCTGCCGAGCACCTGCTGGCGACGGTCGGCGAGGACGGGCTCTCCATCCGCGAGGTGTGCGCGCGCGCCGGGGTGAAGGCGCCGACGGTCTACCATCACTTCGGCGACAAGGCGGCGCTGGTCGAGCGGGTGGTGGATGAGTGCTTCGCCGATTTCGATCGCGCCTTTGCCGGCCGCGCGGCGCCGACCGACCCGGTCGAGGCGCTGCGCTGGGCCTTCGACCGCTACGTCGAGTACGGCGTGCGCCATCCGGCGCACTACCGGCTGATCTTCCAGCCGCGGCAGGTCATCCGCACACCGGGCGGGCGCGCGTCGTACGACGGGCTGCGCCGGCGCGTCGCCGCGCTCGAGGCCGCCGGCCGGCTGCGCCATTCGGTCGAGGATGCGAGCGCGGTCTGCTGGGCGACGGTGCACGGCGTCACCGCGCTGCTGGTCAGCGGCTTCTTCCCCCCCGGCGCACCGTTCGTCGCGCTGGCGCGCGACTCGATGATCACGCAACTCATTCAGCCGGCTGCCGCGCGCGCCCTGCGACGCGCCCCGCGGCGGCCAGGAGGGACAGGCACATGATCCGAGAATCCGACGTCAACCCGCTGCTGCAGGGCAATTTCGCGCCGTGGCGCATGGAGGGCGTCGCCGAGGATCTGGAGATCATCGGCGAGATCCCGGCCGGTCTGAACGGCACCTTCTATCGCGCCGGCCCCAACCCGGCCTACGAGCCGCTCGGCAAGTATCACTGGTTCGACGGCGACGGCATGGTGCACGCCATCACGCTGCGCGACGGGCGCGCCTCGTACCGCAACCGCTGGGTGATGAGCGACGGCCTGCGCGAGGAGCGCAAGGTCGGCAGGGCGCTCTACCCCGGGCTGCTCAGCATGTCCGCGACCGAAGCGCCGGTGATCAAGGCGACCGGCAACACCAACGTCGTCTTCCACGCCGGCAAACTGCTGGCGCTGGTCGAATCGTCGCTGCCGACGGCGATGCACCCGTGCACGCTCGAGACGGTCGGCCCATACGACTTCGGCGGCAAGCTGGCCGGCGCGTTCACAGCGCATCCCAAGATGGATCCGGAGACCGGCGAGATGCACTTCTTCGGCTACTCGCCGTTCCCGCCGTACCTGATGTACTACGTCGTCGACCGCAGCGGCGCGCTGGTGCGCAGCGAGGTGATCGACGTCGCCTGGCCGTCGATGATCCACGACTTCCACATCACCGCCGGCGAGGTGATCTTCATCCTCTGCCCGATCGTCTTCAGCTTCGAGTCGCTGGCGACGCGCGGCACCATCTTCGCCTGGGAGCCCGAGCGCGGCACCCGCATCGGCGTCATGCCGCGCGCCGGCGGCAGCGCCGACGTGCGCTGGTTCGACACCGACCCGAGCTACGTCTTCCACCCGATGAACGCCTATCGCGAGGGCGACACGCTGACCCTCGACGTAGCGCGCTACGAAGAGCTGCTGTTCATGGATCCGAGCGCGGCGCGCGAGCCGGGTTGGCGCGAGAAGAACGTCGCCAAGCTGCACCGCTGGACGCTCGACCTGCGGCCGGGCGGCGGCGTGCGCTCGCAACCGCTCGACGACAACGACGGCGAGTTCCCGCGCATCGACGAGCGCCGCCTCGGCCGCCGCCATCGCTTCGGCTACATGGCGGTGCGCGGGCCGGAGGCCAATGAAGAGGGCCTGCCGCTCTTCACCGCGGTGAGCAAGTACGATCTCGACCGCGGCAGCAGCGAGACGCGCACCTTCGGCGCGGGCAATGGCGTCGGCGAGCCGCTCTTCGTGCCGCGCCACGCCGCTGCCGACGAAGACGACGGCTACGTCATCGTGCTGGCTTACGATCGCACCCGCAACGCCAGCGACTTCCACGTGCTCGACGCGCGCCACCTGCGCGG
>JBOHWA010000862.1:0-5099 GCA_050735855.1 Binatia bacterium | reverse complement strand
GGATTGAGCTCGCCCGACAGCCTCGGCATCTACATCACCCATGCGCCGTTCAAGGGCCGCAGCGACGCCGGACGCAATTGCATTTCCAATGTCCGCCCCGAAGGATTGAGCTATGCGGCGGCGGCGTTCAAGCTGGCGTGGTTGGTGCGCGAGGCGATCGGGCGCGCACTGACCGGCGTCGATCTCAAGGACGAAAGCGACCTGGCATTGCTGGGAGGCGGCAATGCCAAGATCCCGCGCCTGCCCAAGTCGCCAGGCAAGGCTTGAATTCAGACCCCTTTGGCCCCTGCCAGCGCGTCTTTCGCCGAGGCAATATCGTTCGGCCCGCCAACTGAAATTCCCACCGCGCCGTCGGCAATGCGTTTGACCAACCCGCTCAACACCTTGCCGGCGCCGATCTCGAAGAATCGCGTGACGCCCTGGCCGGCCATGTAGGCGACCGACAGCGTGCCACCCGCGACCTGGGTGAGGGTGTACGAGCCGGACTCGATCGGGCAGGAGGGCACCGCGACGTCCGCGATGCAGCGCGTCGCTTCACCCTCGAAGTTGATGACCGGCGGGCTGTCGCAGCTCGCCCCGTCAGCCGGTTCGGGACCGGTCATGATATTCGGCAGCAGGGTCTGGAAGCTGAGGTCGAAGAGCGGCGCGCCGGACGAGCCGATGGTGCCCGATGCGGCGGTGGAGACAGTGCCGGTGTCCAGGTTGAGGCAGGTGCCCGTACCCGACAGGACGGCCGCAGGGCCGCTGCACTCGTCGCCGTCGATGTCGGCCCACGAGGCCGTGTTGGTGTCGGTGGTGAAGTCGAGCGTCTGCGGGAACTGCACGATGACGCCGTCGACCCCTTCGTCGAACACACCGTTGCCGGGGCAAGGCGGAACCGCGTTGCCGCCGCTCATGTCCGTCCACGTGCGAGTGAACACCGGGATGGAGACCACCGCGTTGCCCGTCCCGCCGTTGCAGGTGTCGGGCGTGCCGTCGCCGACGGTGATGTCGACGCGCACGGCGCTGTCGGCGCCGTTGGTGGGCGGTCCACCCGGGCAGCCCTCGTGCGGCAGGTTGCAGACACTCGACGAATCGCTGGTGTCACCGATCTCCTTGATGGTGAAGTCGGAGCCACCGTTCGAGTCGAGCTTGCCGACGCCGCAGCCGGTCTGCGTCACGCTGACCATGTAGCCGAGCGCCGCGATGCAGAAGTTCGGCGTCGTCAGACCGCCGGGGAACTTCACCGTCACGTCGTGCACGCAGTCGACGTCGGTACCCGGGCCGACGTCCTGAACGATCGTTCCGCCAGACGGGAAGGCGAATGGCGGCAGAGGGCCGACCTTCAACGTGCCGCCTTCGACCTGCGTCAGGGTGTACTTACCCGGCGTCACCGGGCAGGGGCCGCCGGGCGTGTCGGAAGGCGTCACGGTCGGCGTGGCCGTCGGGGTGGTCTCGACCGTCACTTCGACGGTCGGGGTGGCCTCGACCGTCACTTCGACGGTCGGCGTAGCGGTCGGGGTATCGCCCACCGGCGGGCATTCACCGAGGGCGTTGTTCACACCCTGAATCAGTCGTGTGATCGGCACGGCGCCGCTCGCATTGCAGAACGCCTCGCACGCGGCGCACTCGGCGCCGCCAAGGGCGATGTTGACGCCGAGGATCAACTCGTTGATCGCCACGCGACCGTTGCCGTTGCAGTCGCCCACACACTGCGCCTGCGCCGGTTCGCTCGCCAGTGCGACGCACATCGCACCACCAAGCAGAACAGATGCCACTGCTCGTCCAAAATGAACGCGCGTAGTCATAGTCTCCTCCTTCTTGCTTGCCCAGATGTCGTAGAATTCCCGAAGATGCCGCTCCCCAAGCTTCCCCCAGGCGGCGTCACTTTGTCTACCCAAATCGACTGATTCGGTCAAAGCGCGGCGCAGTCCACGGCCGCGCCAGGCGTGGTGTTTCGGCGTGTCCGGCGGATCGCCGCGGGCGCTCCGCCGGCGCGTGTCGGCACCCGTACCCGGGCCGATCGCCGCCCCGGGAGAGGCACGCTCTCCCGGGGGGGCGCGGCCGGCCAATCTACTGGATGCAGCGCGTCGCCAGACCGTTGAAGTTGATGGTCGGCGGCGAGGGGCAGGTGGCGCCCATGGATGGAGCGGGGCCCGAGATGCTGTTGAGCAGAACAGAGGAGAAGGTCAGATCGTAGGTCGGCGCCCCGGCCGAGCCGATGGTGCCCGCCGCGGCTGTGCTGATCGTGCCCGCGGCGATGTTCAGGCAGGCGCCCGTACCGGCCTTGCCGGCCGCACCTTCGAGACCGGCCTTCGAGCAGCCGTTGCCGTCGAGGTCGACGAACGTCGCCACGGTGGCGTCGGTGGTGAAGTCGAGGATCTGCGGGAACTGGGTGATGATCGTGTCGGTACCGTTGAAGACGGCGTCGCCGGCGCAGGGCGGGATCGCCGAGCCGCCGCTCGCATCGGACCACGTGCGGGTGAACACCGGCACGGCGACGATGGCGTTGGCGGTGCCGTTGCCGGTGCAGGTGTCGGCCACGCCGTTGCCGACGGTGACGTCGACGCGGATCGAGCTGTCCAGGCCGTTGGTGCACGTGGCTTGCGGCAGGTTGCAGGTGGGCGAGGCGTCGCTGGTGTCGCCCTTCTCGTTCACGGTGAAATCCGAGCCGCCGTTCGAGTCGATGCGGCCGATGCCGCAGCCGGTCTGCTGGATCTCGGTGTACAGGCCGAGGGCCGGGATGCAGAAGATCGGCGCGCTGAAGCCGCCCATCGGGATGACCGTGCTGTGGACGCAATCCGCGTCGCCCGGTCCCACGTCCTGCACGATCGAGCCGCCGGCCGGGAACGGGAAGGCCGGGAAGATCGAGACCGACAGGGTGCCGCCGGCCAGCTGGGTGATGGTGTAGGAGCCGGGCTCGATCGGGCAGACCGGCGCGACGGTGTCGGTCGGCGTCGGGCTCGGTACTGGCGTGTTGGTGCGCGTCGCGGTTGGAATGGGAGTGGCCGTGCTGGTCGCGAGCGGTGTGTTGGTACTGACCGGGGTGGCCGTGCTCACCGGGGTATTGGTGCTCGGCGGCGGGGTCGGCGTCGCCGCCACCTGCGGGCAGGTGCTGGCGTCGAGGAAGGAGAGGATGCAGTTGTCGACGTCGACCACATCGACCGTGCCGTCGCCGTTCTGATCGGCGTTGGGGCAGGCGATGCCGGCCAGATCGTGGGCGAGATTGACGCACGCCTGGACGTCGGCGATCCCCACCCGGCCGTCGCCGCCGCAGTCGCCGACGCAGATCGCCGCCGCGCCCGTGGCGCCGAACAGCAGCGGCAGCGCCGCCGCGGCGAGAAGCAGAGTCGAACGGATTCCGGTGCCAGCAGCCAAGCAACTCATAGCCATACCCTCGTTTCGACGGTTCGTGCGCATCGCCACGCCGCTCATGGGACGGTGATCGGCGCGGCGTCGCCCACCAGGGCGACCGGCTGCGCGGCAGGCGACGCGCCCTCGGGCGCGTGCGACAGCTCGATGGTGGTGGCGGCGGCCTGCACGACGAAGCGGCAGGTGAACAGCGCCAGCGGCGCGCCGGGCTCGGGCAGGCTGGAATTGTTGTCGGTGCCGACCACGCCGACGCGCAACAGCGTCTGCCCGCCCGACGACAGCTGCATGGCGAACAACTCCTTGCCGGCGGCGGCCACCGGCGCCGACAGCGTACAGTCGGGCGCGCCACCATCCTCCGCGACGCTCAGCTGCGCCGGGTCGAAGGCGATGTCGGTCGCCACCGCCGCCAGCGCCGTGCCGCGCGCATGCAGGGTGGCGGTGATCTCCACCGGCTGCCCGAGCGCGGCGGTGCCGGCGCTCAGGCCGAGCGACGGCGGCGCGGCGCCGACGTCGATGCGGCCGTCGCTGCCGAGCACAGCGATCGGATTCCCCTGCGGCCCGCCGGCCTCCGGCGTGTTCTCCAGCACCACGCTCGCCGGCGCGCTCAGCGCCACCGCGAAGCGGCAGGCATAGAGCGGACCGCTGGTGATGGCGGTGTTGTTGTCGGTGCCGATGACGCCGACGCGCAGTCGCTTGCGACCGCCGCCCAGGGCGCTGACGCTGGCCACGACCTGTTTGACGCCGGACAGGCGCGCGTCGACGCTGCAATCCGGATCGCCACCGACCAGGACGACGTCGACCTCGGCCGCCGTGTACTCGATGTCGTTCGACACCGCGGCGATCGCGGCGCCGCCGCTCTCCAGCGTCGCCGGCAGCAGGATCGTGCCGCCGGCTGTCCCGGCGACGGTGCCAAGGTTGACCTGTGCCGACGATGTGGTGGCCGTCGGCGTCGCCACTGCGATCGTCGCGGTGGCCGTCGGCGGCACCGTCGCGCTTGCCGTCGGGGGAAGCGTCGCCGTCGGCTGCACCGTCGCGCTCGCCGTCGGGGGAACCGTCGCCGTCGCGGTGGCCGGCACCGGCACCGTCATCGTCGTCGCCGCCGTCCGCGTCGCCGTCGTGGTCGCGGACGGCGGCACCGTCGGCGTCGCCGTCGACCGAGCGGTGGCGGTCGCGGTCGACCGGGCCGTGCCCGTCGGCGTCCGCGTCGACGTCGCGCTGGGCGGAATCACCGTCGCGGTCGCCGTGCCGGTGGGCAGCGCGGTCACGGTAGCGGTCGGCAGCACCTGGGTGTTGGTCGGCGGCGCCGTGATGGTCGGCGACGCGGTGACCGTGAAGGTGCGGGTCGGCGCGTCGGTGCGGGTATGGATCGGCGTGCTGGTGTTGGTGCGCGTCGGCAGCCCGGCCGTGTTGGTGGGCGGCGCGGGAATGGTGGCGGTGTGCGTCGGCTCCGCGGGGGTATCGGTCGCCACGGGCGTCGCCGCGCCGATGGCCTGGGCGATCGCCGCCTGCACCGCCGGATCAGACGCGGCGACGGTGGTGGCGTCGCGATTCAGCGCCGCGGCGGTATCGCCGACGGCGTCGCGATCGGAATTCTCCACGGCGAGGCGGACATTGCGGATCTCGTCCGCGCTCAGGGCGCAGAGGCTGACTGTGCGCTGCCGGATCTGCTGCAACAGCAGGCGCACGGTGGCCTCGCTCTCGAAGCTGATCGGCACGTCGCTGCCGTCGACGAACGCACGCGTCAGCGT
>JBOHWA010000861.1:0-1787 GCA_050735855.1 Binatia bacterium | reverse complement strand
CCGATAGGTGAACAGCACGCGCTCGCGGCTGGTGGTGAGATCGAAGTAGGCGTGCAGGCGGAACCAGTGGACGGCGCTGGCGGCGTGGCGCGCGCGGATGGGAAGCAGATAGGAGGCGACGCGGACGAAGCGCGGTCGTTCCGCCAGTGGGTGCGGATCGAAGTACGCCACCTTCTCGGGCAGCTCGGCGGTGGCGGTCGGGCCGGGGTCGGTCAGCGCATGCCCGGAGCGCGATTTCGACGCGAGATAGTGGCGGTTGAACGGCGACGGGGCGCGCTCGAGCGGCTGCACGGCGGCGATCGGGATCTGCGCCCGGCGCAGCGCCTCGACCTTGTCCGGGTTGTTGGTCAGCAGCGCCAGCGGCGCCTCGATACCCAGGGCCGCGCGGGCGAAGGCGACCTCGTCGTAGCGCCGGTAGTCGTGCCCGAGGCCCATGCTGGCATAGGCGTCGAAGGTCGTGACGCGATCGCGGCTCGCCTGCACGATCATGCGGTCGCGCGCCTTGGCGACGAAGCCGGCGCCGCGCCCTTCCTGCATCAGGTAGAACACCACGCCCCGGCCGTGCCGCGCGATGGTCTCGAGCGCGGCGTCGAGCTGGCCGACGCAATCGCAGTCGCAGCCGCCGAAGGTCTCGCTGGTCATGCACGACGAGTGCACGCGCGCCAGCAGCGGCTGCGGGCCGTGCAGGTCGCCGCGGCACAGGGCGAGGACGACGGTGCGGGTCGACAGGTTGAGGAACAGGCGCACGGCGAAGCGGCCATGCACGGTCTCCGCCGCGTGCTCGCCGAGCGGCAGCAGCGTGCCGCAGACCGCGTGCTGGCCGTTCATGGCGCCGGCTCCGGGCGGTTGGGGTCGTGCTTCTGCGCCCGCATGGCGGTGAAGTAGGCGACCAGCGCCTCGAGCTGCGCGTCGTCGAGGCCGGGATGGGGCGGCATGCTGGTGTAGCGGAACGTCGCCGGGTCGCGGATGTACGCTTTGATCTGCGCCGCCGGGCGGTATTCGACGATGCTCTGCGGGATGTTGAGGTCGGGGCCGACATGCCCGCCCTCGCCGTTGATGGCGTGGCAGGCGATGCACTGGTGGCTGAAGATGTCGGAGCCGATCTGCGCCGGCGAGCCGGGGGCGACGCCGCGCGGGACGGTGTGCGGGAACGCCTGCGCCACACTGGTGATCTCGATGGTCGAGAGCTGATAGGGCCACGGGTAGCGCTCGCCGTCGGCGCCCGGCACGGTCCACACCACGTAGAAGGGGCCGGGGTCGAGCTGCTTGCGGTCGATCGGCTCCCAGCCGGCGTGCTCGGCATCGGCGAAGGCCAGATAGCCGCCGGGCTCGGTCAATACCGCGCCGCTGGCGGGCTTGGCGTAGCCATCGAGGGCGCGCAGCAGGAACTGCTCGCCGCGCAGCGCCTCCAGCGTGGTGGCGAAGCCGAAGGTCAGCACATCGGCCAGCGGACAGGCACGGTAGGTCTTGCGCCGCTGATAGTAGGGATCGGGGTCGACCACCACGGTCTGCACCGCACAGTGCGCCTGCAGCTCATCGAGCGTGACGACGCGCTCGGGTGCGCCCGACCGCACGAAGCGCAGGCTGGCGGACGGCGGCGCCACCGCCGACACCGCCGCGGCGCCGAGCCCGCACAGCGCCGCCAGCACGCCCCATCGCATGCAGGTCTAGCTATCGCGGAGGCATGAGGGGCGCAATCCGCCGAACCGCACGGTGTGGACCGCCTTCGATCGGCCCCTGCTCGCCGCGCAGCCCCGTGGAGGGCGCCGGGCCCTCGGCGCCGTGCT
>JBOHWA010000860.1:0-5109 GCA_050735855.1 Binatia bacterium | reverse complement strand
TCGACCACCGGCAGCGCGACGCGGTCGTAGTGCTGCATCAGCCGCACGGCCTCCTCGCGGTCGTCGGTGGCGTGCAGCGCGGTGGCCTTGCGGTCCATGATCGACTCGACCGTCTGCTGCGGATCGGCGAGCAGGAACTGGCGGATGCGCAGGTCGTCGATCAGGCGGCCGCCCTCGTCGACCACGTAGATGACGTTCACCGTCTCGGCGTCGCGCCCGTACTTGCGGATGTGCTGCATCGCCTGGGCGATGGTCCACTCCGGCTTGACGCGGACGTAGTCGGGCGTCATCAGGCGCCCGACGCTCTCCTCCGGATAGCCGAGGATGGTCTGGGTGATGCTGCGCTCGGCTGGCGTCAGCAGCGCGATCAGCCGCTGCGCCACCTCGGCCGGCAGCTCTTCGAGCAGTGCGGTGCGGTCGTCGGGGTCGAGCTCGTTGATCAGCGACGCGACCCGCTCGGTGCCGAGATGCTCGATCAGATGCTGCTGCTGATCGGGGTCGAGGTAGCTGAACACGTCGGCCGCCTGGTCGCGCGGCAGCAGGCGGAAGAGCAGCGCCGCCTGGGCCGGCTCGAGACCGTCGACCAGGTCGGCGACATCGGCCGGATCCAGCTCGCCCAGCGCGGCACGCAACTGGTCGAAGCGGCGCTGCTCGAGCAGCTCGCCGATGTCCGGGCCCAGAAGCCTGTTCAGCGCGTACATGGCCGGCATCCCCTACGATCGAAGGCGCCGGCCGTGTGCCTCTGGGAGCCGGGGCTCAGAGGCGACGGCGGCAGGCGCGTCCCTGCCTGCGACAACTCGGTCCGTCGTCCATTCCATGCCGAGCCTTAGCGCAGAAGCGCAGGCGGGGAAAGCCGCATCGTCCGACCACCGGCACACCCGCTCCCATCGACGCGGCCCCCGTGCTAGACGGTCCACAGCGCGAGGATTCGATGGCACGTACGCTGACACGGCTCCGCGACCTCGAGACCGCCATTGACGCGGTGGTCGAGAGCTACCGCGGACCAGAGGACATCAACAGCCTCGAGAGCGCGGCGCTGCCCAACAAGCGCGCCGTGATCGAGGCGTTCAACCACCTGAAGCCGGTGATCTATCTCGGCTTCTACAGCACCCGCCCGCTGCACCCCGACAACCTGCGCCACACCATCGCCGAGCACCTCTACCCGGCCTACGAGATCCTCACCGAACAGATCTTTCGCGTCCTCAGCTACGAGAAGTCGATGGGCCGGGCGCCGGCCGGGCGCGGCCCGGAGTGGGCCGAAGAGGTGGTGCTCGAGCTGCTGCGCACCCTGCCCGCCGTACGACGCACGCTGAACGCCGACGTGCTCGCCGCCTACGACGGCGACCCGGCCGCCAAGAGCGTCGAGGAAGTGGTCTTCAGCTACCCGGCCCTGGAGGCGATCACCGCCTACCGCGTCGCCCACCTGCTCTACCGGGAACAGGTGCCGATGATCCCGCGCATCATCTCGGAGCACGCCCACAGCAAGACCGGCATCGACATCCACCCCGGGGCGCAGATCGGCGCGCGCTTCTTCATCGACCACGGCACCGGTGTGGTGATCGGCGAGACCTCGCGCATCGGCAACAACGTGAAGCTCTACCAGGGCGTCACCCTCGGCGCGCTCAGCATCCCGCGCAGCGGCGAGGCGCCGGCCAGCGCCCAGCGCCACCCGACCATCGGCGACAACGTGACGATCTATTCCGGCGCCACCATCCTCGGCGGCGACACCGTCATCGGCGAAGGCTCGGTGATCGGCGGCAACGTCTGGCTCGTCCACTCGGTCCCGCCGCACTCGAAGATCACGTACGAGCCGGGCACGGCGTGAGATTAGGAAAGGCGCAACCGGGCTTTGCCCAAGAACTCAGAGAACCAACAACGGATTACGCAGATTAAACGGATTTGACGGAGTAGGGCTCAGAAATCCGCTTAATCCGCGTAATCCGTTGCTGCCTTCTGCTTTCTTGGGCAAAGCCGCGTAACCGGTCACCCGGCTTTGCCCATAAAATGGCGAAAAGCCGACCACGGATTGCGCGGATTGAGGGATTTCAAGGAGGGAACCCTCAGAAAATCCGTGTGATCGGCTCGTATCCGCTCAATCCGTGGTTTGCGTTTTCTTTTCTGGGCAAAGCCCGGTCACCGGGCACGCCTTTTCTCATTCACTTCCACGCGATCGACTGTATCTCCGTATACTCGTCGAGCCCCCAGCGCCCGCCCTCGCGGCCGATGCCGCTTTCTTTGAAGCCGCCGAAGGGCAGGTTCAGGAGGTTGAGGGCGCTGTTGATGTTCACCGTGCCGGTGCGCAGGCGCTTGGCGACCGACAGCGCCTTGGCGACGTCGGTGGCATACAGCGCGCCGCCGAGCCCGTAGGGGGAGTCGTTGGCGACGGCGATGGCCTCGTCGAGGTCGTCGTACGGCATGATCGACAGCACCGGGCCGAAGATCTCCTCGCGGGCGATGCGCATGTCGTTGCGCACGTCGGCGAACACTGTCGGCTCGAGGAAGTAGCCGCGCGGCTGGCTCTCCGGCCGGCGGCCGCCGGTGACCAGGCGGGCGCCCTCGGCGTGGCCGGCGGCGATGTACTCCTCGATCTTGTCGCGGCGCTCGGCGCGGATCACCGGGCCGAGCATCATGTTCGGATCGGCCGGGTCGCCGATCTGCACCATGCCGGTGAGGAAGCCGGTGAAGAACTGCGCCGCCATCTCCTGGCGATCGCGCGGGATGAGGAAGCGGGTGCACATCGCGCAGCCCTGGCCGGCGTGAAAGAAGGCCGGGCTCGCGGCATAGGGGACGACGTTCATCAGGTCGATGTCGTCGAGCACGAAGCCGACCGACTTGCCGCCCAGCTCGAGGTGGACGCGCTTCAGCGTCGGCGCGGCCGCCGCCATGATGCGCTTGCCGGTGACGGCGCTGCCGGTGAAGCTCACCTTGTCGACCAGCGGGCTGTCGACCAGCCCGGCGCCGAGCTCGGGCCCGTCGCCGGTGACGACGTTGAACACGCCGGGCGGCAGGTCGCACTCCTCGATCGCCTCGGCGACCAGGAGATCCACCAATGGCCCATACGGCGACGGCTTGCTGATCATCGTGCAGCCGGCCGCCAGCGCCGGCCCGATCTTCTGCACGGTGGTGAAGAAGGGGAAGTTCCACGTCGGAATGAGCGCGCAGACGCCGACCGCCTGATGGTAGACCATCGAGTTGTTCACCGTGGTGCCCATCGGCGTCTCGCTGACCACCACCGGCAGCATCTCCTCGAAGTGGTAGGAGCGCACCAGGTCGGCGTAGCGCCCGAGCAGCGCGTACGGCAGGTCGAGCTGAATCGGATGCGACATCCAGGTCGCCCCCGCCGTGGCGATGAGGATCTCGCGCAGCCGGTCGCGGCGCTTTTCCAGCGCGGCGATCAGGCGCTCGAGAATGCGCCCGCGATCGGCTGGCGTGGTCAACCGCCACGGCCCGCTGTCGAAGGCGCGCCGCGCCGCCACGATGGCGCGCTCGAGGTCGGCGCGCGTCGCGTTCGGCGCCCGCGCCACCACCGCTTCAGTGGCCGGGTTGAGCACGTCGAACGTCCCGCCGCCCGCGTCGCTCCACTTGCCGTCGATGTACAGCTTCCACGCCCGATCGAGTCCCGACACGCGGCCTCCTTTGTTGCGAACCCTGGCTAGAGAGCACAGCGGGTGGCCTTGGACAAGGGAACGTTGTGCGTCTCGCGTTGGGCGTTCGGCCCTTCGGCCTGCGGCGGCGTGCCAGGTACCAACCGCGGGGCCAGTCGGACTGGCTTCGCGCTCCCGGCCGAAGGGCCGAAGGCCCAACGCGAGACGCACAACGCTGCCTCGTTGCACCCTCGCGCCCCCCGCGTTATGCCCGCACCATCATGGAGATGAACGACGGCGCCGCTTGGCGTGACATGGATCTGTTCGCGCCGACCGACGAGCACCGGCTGCTGGCGGCGACGGTGGCCGAGTTCGTCACCGCCGAGGTGGAGCCGCAGGCGACCGCCTTCAACCGCGACGAGAAGTTCAACCATGGCCTGTTCCGCCGCTGTGGCGAGCTCGGCCTGCTCGGGTTGACGGTCGGCGAGGAGGACGGCGGCGCCGGGCTCGACGCGGTGGCGGCGGTGATCGTGCACGAGGGGTTGTCGACCGCCGACCCGGCCTTCGCCCTCGCCTACCTCGCCCACAGCGTGCTGTTCGTCAACAATTTCTATCGCAACGCCTCGGCCGAGCAGCGCCAGCGCATCCTGCCCGGGGTGATCAGCGGGGCGCACATCGGCGGCATGTGCATGACCGAGCCGGAGGCCGGCACCGACGTGCTCGGCATGCGCACCACGGCGCGGCGCGACGGCGACCACTACGTCATCAACGGCCGCAAGACGTTCATCACCAACGGAGCGATCGACGACCAGACGCTCGGCGACGTCTTCCTGGTCTACTGCCGCACCGGCGAGCGCAGCATCAGCACGCTGGTGGTCGAGAAGGACGCGCCCGGCTTCGGCCTCGGCCAGCGCTGGAAGGAGAAGCTCGGCATGCGCGCCTCGATGACCGCCGAGCTGACCTTTGACAACTGCCGCGTGCCGGCCGCCAACCTGCTCGGCCGCGAGGGCGAGAGCATGCTGCACATGATGCGCAACCTCGAGCTCGAGCGCCTGACGCTCGCCGCCATGTCGCTCGGCATCGCCCTGCGCTGCGTCCAGGTGATGGTCGAGTACGCCGGCCAGCGCAAGGCCTTCGGTGTACCGATCATGGAGCACGGCCAGATCCAGCGCCACATCGCCGAGTCCTACGCCGAATTCAAGGCGGCGCGCTGCTACGTCTACGACACCGCGCGCCGCCTCGACCTCGACCGCCACGGCAACCGCGTCGACGCCGACGGCGTCAAGCTGTTCGCCGCCCGCGTCGCCAAGGAGATCGCCGACCGCGCCATCCAGGTCCTCGGCGGCTACGGCTACATGGGCGAATACGTCGTCGAACGCCTCTGGCGCGACGCCAAGCTGCTCGAAATCGGCGGCGGCACGATGGAAGCGCACCAGAAGAACATCACCAAGGATCTGGCGCGCGCGCCGGAGTTGATTCGGCGGTGACAGACGCGGCCTGACCGGGAGGGCGCCGGGCCCTCGGC
>JBOHWA010000859.1:0-6128 GCA_050735855.1 Binatia bacterium | reverse complement strand
GTCCTTCCCCCGCAAGGGGGGAAGGGACCCTCGACCCGTCGCCGATTCGGTTGACGACGGCGCGCGGCTCGACGCAGGCCCCCTGGCGGACGAAACGCACTGCCACGCGCGCACCCCGCGTCGCGCTCAACGCCCAGCGCCGAACGCCTAGCGCCAACCGCCCCCCATGTCCCTGCTCGCCATCGACGTCGGCAACACGCACACCGTCCTCGGCGTGTACGACGGCGCGCGGCTCGAGCGGCACTGGCGGGTGGAGACGGCGGCGGCGCGCACGGTCGACGAGCATGCGGTGCTGCTGCGCAATCTGCTCGGCGATCCGGCGCTCGCCGGGCTGGATGGGGCGGCGATGTCGTGTGTCGTGCCGGCGCTGACCGACACCTTCCGCGTCTTCTGCCGTCGCTTCCTCGCGCTCGAGCTGCTGGTCGTCGGGCCGGGGGTGAAGACCGGCATGCCGATCCTCTACGAGACGCCGCACACGCTCGGCAGCGACCGCCTGGTCAACGCCGTGGCGGCGTACGCGCGCACGCAGGCGGCGACCATCGTCGTCGACTTCGGCACGGCGACCAAGCTCGAGTACGTCACGCCCGCGGGCGAGTATCTGGGCGGCGTCATCTGCCCCGGCGTGCGCATCGCCAGCCAGGCGCTGTTTCGCGGCGCGGCGCGGTTGTACGACGTCGAGCTCACACGCCCGCCGAGCGTCATCGGCCGCACGACGGCCCACGCCATCCAGTCGGGCATTTTCTTCGGCCACGTCGCGATCGTCGACGGCCTGGTGCGGCGTATCGAGCGCGAGCAGGCGGTGCGCGCCCGCGTCATCGCCACCGGCGGGCTCTCGACGGTGCTGGGGCCCGAATCGGCGACGATCGAAGAGGTCGACGAGTTCCTGACCCTCGACGGTCTGCGCATCATTCACGAACGCAACAGCCGCGGCGGCCCGGGCCGGCCGCGGCTCGACGACGAGCGGCATCCGGCCGGCGGCCGGCAGGGGGCGAGCGACGCATGAAGAAGCTACTGGTCATCGATGTGGGCAATACGCATACGGTCCTCGGCGTCTACGCCGGCGCCAAACTGCTCGAGCACTGGCGCATCCAGACCGACGATCGGCGCACCGAGGACGAGTACGGCGTGCTCTTCCGCAGCCTGCTGAGCGGCCCGGAGTCGTCCGACCTCGGCGGCGCCGCGGTGGCCTGCTCGGTGCCGGCGATGAACGGCACGATCACCAACCTGTGCCGCAAGCACCTCGAGCTCGAGCCGCTGGTCGTCGGGCCGGGCGTGCGCACCGCCATGCCGATCCTCTACGACAAGCCGCAGGAGGTCGGCGCCGATCGTATCGTCAACGCGATCGCCGCCTACGCGCGCACCAAGGACACCACCATCGTCGTCGACTTCGGCACCCCGACGGTGCTCGACTACATCTCCAAACGCGGCGAATACATGGGCGGGGTCATCGCCCCCGGCCTCGGCATCTCCAGCCAGGCGCTGTTCGCCCGCGCCGCCAAGCTCTACGAAGTCGAGCTGGTGGCGCCCAAGACGGTGGTTGGCCGCAACACCGTCCACGCCATGCAGTCCGGGGTGGTCCTCGGCCACGTCTGCCTGGTCGACGGCCTGGTCGAACGCATCCAGCGCGAGAACAAGGTCAAGGCGCGGGTCATCGCCACCGGCGGCTGGGCGCCGTTGGTGGCGGCCGAGTCGACCACCATCGAAGAGGTCGACGAGTTCTTGACCCTCGACGGCCTGCGGATCATTTACGAGAGGAACCAGGAGGAGGATTAGACGTTTGGCGTCTCGCGTTTGGCGTTCCGCGTTTTCTGGTGGACGGCGCGAAACGCACAACGCATAACGCATAACGCAAAACGCGCAACGGACAACGACATTCCAAAGAGCTGACAGCCGCAGCGGGCTGATGGCTCCGCGCAGCAGCGGAGGGTTCGAATGGCAGTCGAGGTCAGCCAGATTCGCAACATCGGCATCATCGGGCAGGGCGGCGCCGGCAAGACGTCGCTGGCCGACGCGATCCTGTTCACCGCCGGCGCGGCGACGCGCCTGGGCAACGTCGACGACGGCACCTCGGCGTTCGACTTCGAGCCCGAGGAGACGCGGCGCAAGTTGAGCCTCACCACCGCCTTCCACCACGCGCCGTGGAAGAAGCACGAGCTGACGCTGGTCGACACGCCCGGCTACGTGAACTTCCTCACCGACGGCCTGAACAGCCTGCGCGCCTGCACCGCCGCCGTGCTGGTGCTCGAACCGCACGCCGGCGGCGTCAAGGTCGAAGCCGAGCGGGTTTGGGAGCGCGCCGAACAGCTGGCGCTGCCGGTGGTCGGCTTCGTCACCAAGATGGACCGCGAGAACGCTGATTTCGAAGCGGCGCTCACCGACGTCGCGACGCTGCTGCAGGGCAAGCCGGTCCCGGTGCAGATGCCGATCGGCAGCGCCGAGACGTTCCGCGGCATGGTCGACCTGATCGGCATGAAGGCGCTGATGGCGCAGAAGGACGGCTCGCTGAAGGAAGAAGCGATTCCCGCCGACATGGCCGACGCCGCCAAGGCGGCGCGCGAGAAGTTGATGGAGGCGGCGGCGGAGACCGACGACGCACTGGTCGAGCAGTATCTCGAAGCCGGCGAGTTGACCGCGGAGCAGCTCACCCTGGCGCTGCGCCGCGCCGTCGTCGAGCGGCGCTTCGTGCCGGTGCTGGTCGGCGCCGGACACAAGAACATCGGCGTCGCTCCACTGCTCGACTTCCTGGTGACCAATACGCCGTCGCCCGCCGAGCGCGGCGCCGCCGGCGGCGAGGATCCGAAGAGCGGCGAGGCGGTCGAGCGCGAGCCGAGCCCGTCGGCACCGTTCTCGGCCATCGTCTTCAAGACCATCGTCGATCCGTTCTCCGGCAAGCTCTCGGTCTTCCAGGTGGTCAGCGGCGAGCTGCGCGGCGATTCGAACGTGCTGAACGTCGGCAAGGACGCCAAGGAGCGCATGGGCCATCTGCTGCGCCTCGAGGGCAAGAAGCAGAGCCAGGTGGAGAAGCTGACCACCGGCGAGATCGGCGCGGTCGCCAAGCTGAAGGACACCGAGGCGGGCGACACGCTGGCCGACGAGAAGGCGCCGATCCGCTACGTCGGTCTGGTGCCGGTGTCGGCGGCGATCTCCTTCGCCATCGAGCCCAAGTCGAAGGGCGACGAGGAGAAGGCGACGCTTGGCCTGCACAAGCTGATCGAAGAGGATCCGACGCTGACGATGCAACGCGACGTACAGACCAAGGAGATCATCCTCTCCGGCGTCGGCCAGCTGCACATCGAGGTCGCGGTCGAGAAGCTCAAGCGCAAATTCGGCGTCGAGGTCGAACTCAAGGCGCCGAAGGTGCCGTACAAGGAGACCATCAAGGGCACCGCCAAGGCGCAGGGCCGGGTGAAGAAGCAGACCGGCGGCCGCGGCCAGTTCGGCGACACCTGGGTCGAGGTCTCGCCGCTGCCGCGCGGCAGCGGCTTCGAGTTCGTCGACGGCATCGTCGGCGGCGTCATCCCGCGCCAGTTCATCCCGGCGGTGGAGAAGGGCATCCGCGAGGTGCTGCCCGATGGCGTGCTGGCCGGCTGCGAGATGATCGACGTGCGGGTGAAGCTGTACGACGGCTCGTTCCACACCGTCGACTCCTCCGAAATGGCCTTCAAGATCGCCGGCTCGATCGGCTTCAAGACGGCGGTGCTGGCGGCCCGGCCGATCCTGCTCGAGCCGATCATGAAGCTCGAGATCGCCGTCCCCGACGAGTGCATGGGCGACGTGATCGGCGATCTCAACAGCCGCCGCGGCAAGGTGCTCGGCGTCGACCCCAAGGTCGGCTCGCAGATCATCCGCGCCCTGGTGCCGATGGCCGAGGTGCTGCGCTACTCGCCCGACCTGCGCTCGATGACCAGCGGCCGCGGCGCTTTCGACATGGAGTTCGACCATTACGAGGAGCTGCCTGCGCATCTGGCCGAGAAGGTGATAAAGGAGTCCGAAGAGCGGAAAGCCGCTCAGCATCATCACTAGACTCGGGGATTTCTTTTTTAGCGCAGAGGACGCAGAGGATCGCAGAGGTTGCCGGCAATGACGTGGTCGAATCGAACCCTCTGCGACCCTCTGTGTCCTCTGCGTTAAAAAACACTATGGACGAACCAGAGCTGCTCGCGTTGGCGGAGGAGATCCAGCAGGGTCGCGACACGATCGCGGTGCCGGAGGAGCTGGTCGTCGAACGGCCGCCGGACAAGCCGATCATCAAGACCCTGCAGACCGAGATCCAGGCGATGACCGTCGGCCAGCGGCTCAAGCTGGCGCTGAAGGGCAACCGCGATGCGCGCACCATCCTGATGCGCGATTCGAGCCGCATGGTGCAGCGCTTCGTTCTGGCCAATCCGCGCGTCACCGAGGACGAGGTCCTGGGGCTGGCGAAGAACCGCAACGTCGACCGCGAGCTGCTCGACGTCGTGTGCCGGCGCAAGGACTGGCTGTCGAACTACCAGATCCGCTATGCCCTGGCGCTCAACCCGAAGACGCCGATGATGATGGCGGTGCGATTCGTGCCGACCCTGCTGCCGCGCGATCTGCGCGCCATCGCCAAGAGCAAGAACGTCCCGGCGGCGGTCTGCGGCACCGCCAAGCGCCTGGTCATCGACCGCGGCGGCTGAGCGGCGGCGCCCCGCCTCCACCCCCGGCGCCGAGGGACCGGCGCCCTCCAGGGGTTCGCAGAGCGAGCGCATTGCATTTTGTCCGGCGGGATGAGACCCCTCTGGGCGAAGCGAGGGGTCGCCATGCCGTGTGCGATTGCGTTCGATACGAAGCTCGAGACACCCGAGGGTCCGTTCACCGTCAAGACGGTCGGCAATAGTCCGACGGCGGTGATGACGCGCACCGACGACGGGGCGACGCGCTTCGCGATGACGGTCGACGTCTGCCGGATCGCCGAGGCGCAGCCGGTGCTGCGCATCACACTCGACAATGGGCGCGCCCTGCGCGTCGGCGGCGAGCAGATCCTCTTCGGCGCCGAGATGCGCGAGCTACGCGCCGCCGATCTGCAGGCCGGCGATCAGCTGCTCAGCCAGTTCGCCTTCCCGGTGGGGTACGAATATCTCACCGATGCGGGCGAGGCGCGCGTCTCCGACGGCACCGTCGCCGTCACCGCCGTCGCCGCGGGGGGCGAGGCCGATCTGTACAGCCTCAAGGTGCCGCGCAGCGGCCGCTTCGTCTTCGCTGCGGGCGTGCTCGGCAAGTCCGAGTAGGGCGGCCCTTCTCCGCCGGCGGCCCGCAGGGCCGCGCCACCGCGAGAGGGCGCTACGCGGCCGGAACCGGCGTCGGGGTGCGCGGCGGTTCGCCGGCGCGTTGCACCTCGATGGAGCCGACGGTCGCTTTGCGGCCGCCGAAGTCGAGGGTGATGTCGCCGATCTGGACGACGTCGCCGACCTGCAGGGCGGCCAGCTTGGCGTCGGTCAGCACGACGATCGGGTCGCCGCCGTCGATGACCCCGTCGTTGGCGCCGTCGGCGAGGAAGACCAGGGTCAGGGACTGATTCGGCGGGACGGACAGCAGAAAGGTGCCGTCGGTCCCCACCGTCGCCAGCGAGGCCGCCTCGCGCTCCGCCGGCGCCTGGCCGGCGGGCAGATCGACGAAGGCATAGACCAGCACGGAGCCACGCGTCCCGGCCGATGCCAGGTGCCCGGAGACCTCGACCGCATCCGGGGCGGACGTGCTGAAGGTGTCACCGCCCAGCAGGGTGGCGGAGTCGCCGCAGCCGGCGGCGAGCAGCGCGAGGAGCGGCAGGGTCCAGACGAGCCGCGGGCGGGAAACGATCATCTAGTTGAACCTACTCGCGGGAGACCCTCTGTTCAACTGCAGAACTCGAGCCGACCCAGTGGAGGGCGCCGGGCCCTCGGCGCCGGGCCGGCAAGGGGCACCGCCCGCCTCTCTGGTCACCGCGCCGAGGGGATTCCCCGCCTGTTCACCGGCTGGCCGATGGCTCCCACCCGCGCCCCGCCCCCGGCGCCGAGGGCCCGGCGCCCTCCAGCTCCCGCTTCCCCCCCCGCCCCCGGCGCCGAGGGACCGGCGCCCTCCAGTGGGGCGTGCGCGCGTCGCCCCCGATCGGAGCGTGGGCTGATGATGCT
>JBOHWA010000858.1:0-2166 GCA_050735855.1 Binatia bacterium | reverse complement strand
CCACCGAGACGTTCCTTGACGCGGGCGGGGTGAGTCGTCGCACACACGGCGCCGAGGGACCGGCGCCTTCCACCGAGACGTTCCTTGGCGCGGGCGGGGTGAGTCGTCGCACACACGGCGCCGAGGGCCCGGCGCCCTCCACCGAGACGTTCCTTGGCGCGGGCGGGGTGAGTCGTCGCACACACGGCGCCGAGGGACCGGCGCCCTCCACCGAGACGTTCCTTGACGGCGGGCGGGGTGAGTCGTCGCACACACGGCGCCGAGGGACCGGCGCCCTCCAGGCGATGCCAGAAGGTGTTGTCAGGCGCCCGCGCGCGCGCGCTTGAGCAGCTGGAACACTTCGAGGTGATCGCGGTAGGCGGCGCGGATCTCCATCAACACGCGGTGCGGGACCAGCAGGGCCTCGGCGATCTTGCGGATCTCGCGCTCCTCGATCTCCGACACCAGCCGGTCGACCGAGGCAACGGCATAGAGGCAGTCGAGCAGGGTGTGCTTGTCCTCCGTCGAGGCGTGCGCGTTGACGGCACGGTTGAGCAGGTGGTGCTCGACCGAGCGCAGCACGCCGAACTCGTACTGCAGAAGGTCGACGACGACGCGCGCCTGCGGCGCCGACAGCTTGGCCTGGCGGCCGAGCAGGTCGCCGATCAACACCGCCTCCTCGGCCGAGATGCCGCCATCGACATGCGCCACGCGCGCCAGCTGGCCGGCAAACCCGGCCAGGTACTCGAGCCGCTCGGGCCCGAGCAGGCGCAGTTGGTCCTGCAGGCGATGCAGGAACGCCCCGGCCCCCGGCGCGGGGCCGTCGGTCTGGAGGCCGAGCGTGTTGAGCAGACCGCGCAGGCGCATGGAGGCTGGCCATAGGCAACCGCCGCCCCGATCGCAAGCGCAGACACTGCACCGGAGCACAAGCCGAACTGGAGGGCGCCCCTCCGTCGGCGCCGGGCTGGCGACGACAACACCGTATCGAACACGCCGCACCCCTGGGAGGGGGCGCCGCTGGTCGGCGCCGGGCTGGCAACGACCACCCCGTCCCACCCCCGGCGCCGACGGAGCGGCGCCCTCCAGGTGTGTTTGCTATGCCGGGCGGGCTTGCCGCGCGCGCGGCGCCTTCCCGGCTACGATGGTGCGGGGCTCAGCGCGCTGGCGGTGAGGAGGATGAGCGCGATCCACACCAGGTCGGAGAGCAGCAGGTGCACGAGCTGCAGGGCGATCGGGGCGAGCAGCCAGACGTTGGCGACGCCGACGCCGAGCTGGAGCGCGTAGAGCGCGAGCATGGCCACGGCGCAACGCCGCACCGCGGGCGCCGCGTTGGCGCGGACGGCCGCGCCGGCGACCGCAACCAACCACAGGCCGACGAGCACCGCCAGGGTCGGATGCCAGATGCGCAGGCGGACGAAGGCGTGCGCGGTGGGGGAAAAGGTCATCGCCTTGCCCTCGGCCAGCGTCGCCACCGGGAAGAGCGTATCGCCGAGGGCGGTGATCGCGCCGCTGACGCCGAGCAGCAGCACGCCGGCCAGGCCGCCGAACAGCAGTGCGGCGAGGCGCGCCCGGCCGAGCAGGCGCGGCGCGCCGTTGCCGGAGGCCCACCAGGCCGTCGATGCCAGCGCCGCGACCAGCAGGAACGTGTTGAGCAGGTGACCGCCGACCCAGTAGCCGCGCGCCACGCGCGTATCGTCGGCGACGTACTCGAGCAGCACCAGCCCGGCGCCGATCAGCGCCTCGGTGACGATGAAGAAGGCCGACCACACGGCGCCGCGGCGCACGATGTGGCGGCGCGGATAGGTGCGCCAGGCGCCGACCACCAGGCCGACGACGAGCAAGAGCGCGATCCCGCTGGTGGCGCGATGGCCGAACTCGATCAGCGTGGCGAGCTGTGGGGCGCGCGGCACCACCGCGCCGTTGCACAGCGGCCAATGGCTGCCGCAGCCAGCCCCCGAACCGCTGGCGCGCACGAACGCGCCCCACACGATGACGAACAGATTGAAGGCCAGCACCAGCCAGGCGAAGCGCGCGTAGCGGCCGCGATCCGGCGGGCGCAGTGGCAGCGTCGCCGGCGCGGCGCGGGGGCTAGTCGACAGCGCGTCCGGCATCGCGGCACGATTCAATCATCGGCGCCGCCGCCAGTCGACCCCGCGCGCGCCTCGCGCTCGTCGGTGCGCGTCACGT
>JBOHWA010000857.1:0-14461 GCA_050735855.1 Binatia bacterium | reverse complement strand
ACGAGGGGGTGCGCCGGATTCAAACTGACTCACTACGGCGCAGGCTGCCGCACTCCACATGATCAGCCCGTCGTGCGCAGGCCGCCGGCGATCGCGTTGAGGGTGAGCAGCAGGCGGGTCAGCAGCTCGTCGGCGCCGGCGGCGCCGTCGCGCTGCGCGGCGCGCCAGTCGCGCAGCAGCGCGATCTGCTCGCGGTGCAGGGCGCGCAGCGCGGTGTGGCGCAGGGCGATGGCGCGCGTGATGCGCGGCCGGCGCTGGCGCAGCGGACCGCCGAGCAGGCGTTCGAGCAGCGTCTCGGTGCGCGCGTGCTCGGCGAGGATGCGGCCGAGGATGGCCTCGCGCACGGCGGCGTCGTCGACCAGCGCCGCATAGGCGCGCATGATGTCGGGATCGGCGGTCAGCACGCTGGTGCTGACGTTGGTGATCAGGTAGCGCAGCGGCGCCCAGTGCGCGCTGGCCGCCTGCAGCGCGGCGAACGCCGCCGGATCGTCGGCCAGGAGCTGCGCGAGTGCGCTGCCGACGCCGTACCACCCGGACAGGTAGAAGCGCGCCTGGCTCCAGCTGAACACCCAGGGGATGGCGCGCAGGTCGGCGAGCGACGGCTCGCCGGAACGTCGCGACGGGCGCGAGCCGATCTTGCTCGCCTCGATGACGTCGATCGGCGTCGCCTGGCGGTAGAAGGTGAGGAAGCCGCCGGCGTGCAGCAGCGCGGTGTAGGCGGCGCGGCTGGTGTCGGCGCAGCGGTCCATCAGCCCCTCGAGCGCGTGCGGCTGCGGCGGCTGGTGGCCGTGGCGCAGCGTGGCGGCGCCGACGCCGGCGAGCAGCAGCTCGAGGTTGTACGTGGCGCTGATCAGGTTGGCGTACTTCTGTGCGATCACCTCACCCTGCTCGGTGATGCGCAGGTCGCCGGACAGCGAGCCGTGCGGCAGCGCGGCGATGAAACGGTCGGTGGGGCCGGCGCCGCGGCTGATGGTGCCGCCGCGGCCGTGGAAGAACTGCAGCCGGACGCCGGCCTCAGCTGCCACTGCAGCCAAGGCGGCCTGCGCGCGCTGCAGGTGCCATTGGCTGGCCCAGATGCCGCCGTCCTTGTTGCTGTCGCTGTAGCCGAGCATGACCTGCTGTTGCGGCATGCCGCCGGCGTCGCGCGGCGCGATGCTGCGGCGGGTGATCGGGTGGGCGAGGAAGCGGCGCAGGATGTCGGGCGCGTGCTGCAGGTCCTCGATGGTCTCGAACAGCGGCACCACCGGTAGCTGGCAGACCAGGCCATCCGGCGTCGCCACCGCCAGGCCGGCCTCGCGCGCCAGCAGGTAGACCGCCAGCAGGTCGGAGAGGCTGCGCGTCATGCTGACGATCAGGACGCCAAGGCCGTCGGGACCGTGCGCGCGCTGGTGACCGACCAGTGCGCGGTAGCAGGCGAGGACCGCATCGGCCTCGGGCCCGGCGCTGGTGTCGGGATGGGTGAACGGGCGCGGCGAGCCCAGCTCGGTGGCGAGGAAGTCGAGGCGGCGCGTCTCGTCCCAATCGGCGAAGTCGTCGTCGGGCGCGCCGGCGGCGCGCAGCAGCTGGCCGATCGCCAGATCGTGGAAGCGGCTGTTCTGTCGTACGTCGAGCGCCGCCAGATGGAAGCCGAGGCTGCGCACGACGAGCAGCACCGGCCGGACGTCGGCGGCGGCGAGGCGCCCGGCGCCGCCGGCCACCAGCGCCGCGTGCAGCCGCGCGAGATCGGCTTCCAGCTCGGCCGCCCGCTGGTAGTGCATGTCGCCCGCGATCGCATCGAGCGGCGGCAGCCGGCAGAGCATGAGGTTGACCAGCTGGCGCCACGGTTCGTTGGGGTTGCGCGCGACGGCGGCGCGGCCGACGGCGCCGAGGCGCTCGACCAACATCTCGGCGGCGGCGGTGAGCCCCGGCGGTGGCGCCTGGAGATAGTCCGAGAGGCTCAGGCGTGCCGCCAAGCCGCTGAGCTCGCGGCGCATCAGGTCGAGGGCGGCGCCGCGCAGCGTCGCCAGGGTCTCGCTGGTCACCGCGGCGGTGACCAGCGGATGGCCGTCGCGGTCGCCGCCCACCCAGGTGCCGAAGGCGAGGCGCGGGGTGGCGCGCGGACCGCCGAGCAGCGCCGCGTTCCAGCCCATATGCCGCCAGGCCTGGCGCAGACGCTGATCGAGCAGCGGCAGCACGGCGGGGAAGACGGCGGTGAGGTAGTGCACGACGTTGCGCACCTCGGCGGCGACGTCGGCCTTGTCGAGGAAGATCTCGCCGGTGCGCCACAGCCGCTCGAGCACGACTTTGATCTCGTCGCGGATCGCCTGGCGCTCGCTCGGCGTCCACATCTGATTCTCGCGCTTGACCTGCAGCAGATAGAGGGCGCGGTGGTGTTCGAGCACCGTGGCGCGTTTGGCCTCGGTGGGGTGGGCGGTGAGCACCGGCTCGACGCGGATGGCGGGCAGGGCGGCGGCGATCTCCTCGGCGCCGAGGCCGAGCTCGGCGAGCTGGCGCAGGGTGTGGCCCCACAGGCCGGGCTCGTGCGTGAAGCCGTGCTGCGTCTCGTCGACCCGGCGCTGCTGCGCCGCGGCGTTCTCCTCGGCGTGGTTGAGCAGCTGAAACGCCACCGAGTAGGCCTGCGCGGCGCGCGGCGGCAGCGGCGCGTCACGATCGGCGTGTTGCCAGGGCAGGCGCTCGGCCAGCGCCGCCTCGCCCATTTCGGTCAGGACCTCGACGAAGCAGCCGAGCAGGAAGCCCAGGTCGCGTTCGACTTTGGCGAAGTCGGTCAGTTCGTCGCCGCGCTGCGTGGACATCGGATCGCTCACCTCCGCTGCCCACGGGTGAGCTAGTGGCTAGCAGCTCGCGGCGGCGATGTCGCCAAGGGGGTGCCCTACCGGGCTTTGCCCAAGCAAGCAGAGGGCAACAACGGATGGCGCGGATCAAACGGATTTCTGAGCCCTGCTCTGTGAAATCCGCTAAATCCGCGTCATCCGTTGTTGCCAGGTCTCAGGCAAAGCCGCCCTACTGCACCTGGAAGGCGGCGGTGATGATGTTGCTGCGGTTGCCGGCGGTATCGAACGCTTGCACCGCCGCGTCGTAGCCGCCGAAGGCCAGCGGGCTGGCCGACACCGGGCTGGTGGTCTGGAAGGCGTTGATCACCCGGTTGACCGGCACCAGCGGCGTGCACGACGTCTCCGGCTCGAACGGCGGGTGGGTCAGTTGGATACAGATCTGACTGATGTTGCCGTCGAGATCCGACACGCCGAAGCGGAAGGCGATGGTGCCGGCCCGCGACACCGGGTTGGGAATGACGGTGAGGTTGCACAACACCGGCAGCGGGGCGACGAAGCCGCCGCAGACGCTCATCGGTACCGTCGGCGTCGCCGTCGGGGTGCGCGTCCTGGTCGCCGCGGCGGTCGGGGTTGGCGTCGCGGTGGCGGTGTCGACCGCCGTCGGCGTGGCGGTGTCGACGGCGGTCGGCGTGTCGGTCACGGTCGCGGTCGGCAGCCGCGTCGGCGGCATCACGCCGCAGCCGTAGAGCGAATTGTTCACCGCGGCGATCAGCTCGTTGATGCCGACCTTGCCATCGTGGTTGGGGTCGAACGCCGGGCAGGTCGTCACCGGCGCGTTGCCGAGCGCGATGTTGACCCCGACGATGAGCTCGTTGATGGTGACGACGCCGTTGCCGTTGCAGTCGCCGACGCACGGCGCCATGGCCGTGGCCGTCGGTGTGGGCGTCGGCAGCGCGGTGTCGACCGGCGCCGCCGCGACGGCGGGCGCGACCAGCAGCAGGAGACCGCAGCGCAGACCGCCATTCGTGAAACGTCTCATTGCCCTCTCCCTCCCCACCGCTGTCCTGCGCCGCTGGCGCGTGGCGGGTGTGCGACGCCCGCCCACCAGGGCCATCTCAGATCGGGCCCCCCGAGCGCAATCCGCCCGCGCCCCACTTTCTCAACCTCGTTCCGCCAGGCATCCTGGCGCGAGCACTGGAGGACCCCGATGGCAACGACGCGCGCGACCAAGAGCCTGGAAGCGGAACCCTACATCAGCCTGGAGACTTTTCGCCGCAACGGCACCGGCGTCCAGACGCCGGTGTGGTTCGCGACCCTCGACGGCAAGCTGTACGTGGTCACCGACGGCACCTCGGCGAAGGTGAAGCGCCTGCGCGCCGGCCCGCGGGTGCGGGTGGCGCGCTGCAACGTGCGCGGCACGGTCAGCGGCGACTGGTTCGAGGGCCAGGGCCGCATCGTCGCTGACCGCGTGCTGGTCGAGCGCGCCCATGCGGCGCTGGGGGAGAAATACGGCTGGCAGATGTGGCTGCTCGACACCGGGTCGACGCTGTTCGGCCGCATCGGCCGGCGCGCCTACCTGGAGCTCAGCCTGGGGTGACACGAGACGGGGCGCCGGGCTTTGCCCAAGAAACAAAAGGCAACAACGGATTACGCGGATTAAACGGATTTCTAAGCCCTACTTCCGTGAGATCCGTTTAATCCGCGTAATCCGTTGTTGGTCTTCTGACTTCTTGGGCAAAGCCGGGGCTCTGCCGAGGGACGTGCGGCCGCGCGCCGGATCGGCAATCTGCTACGCCGCGCACTTCGACTTGTCTGGGATCACCTTGCCCGCGTTGCCGGCGCAGTCCTTCGCGTCCATGCAATCGAGCTCGGTGCCGCCGTCCTTGACGTAGCGGCAGCAGATCTGCGCGTCGGTGCAGCCGCCCTTGGTCTTGGCCAGCGTGTGCGTCGCCCAGAGCATGCCGCCCGACGCGAACAGGAACGCGGCGGCCGACGTGGCAAGCATCGTTCGACGGTTCATTGGATCCCCCTTTCGGCTGGCGGAGGACGACCGCGCGTCCTCCGAGTTGGCACAGGCACTCCAGCCCTCCGCTTACTCCAGCCACCGCGGTCCGTCTATGACCGCGCTAGCGGCACTTGGCGGAGGAGCCGGACGGGGTGACGCTGCAGGTGTCGGTCGGATCGGTGAAGCAGCGCGTGCCGATGCGGACGGTGACCGAACCGGTCCCGCCGGCGAACGGCGGCAGCGCCAGGCCGCGCGCCTTGAAGAGGTAGGTCAGCGTCTGCTGGCCGAGGCCGAGCCGCGCCGTCTGCAGGCCGCCGTTCTCGTACGGCGCCTGCGCGTCCTTGAACTTCCAGGAGCGGTTGTTGGGTGCCGCGATCAGGGTCCCGGCGGCCAGCGTGCCGAGGTAGCCGCCGCCGGCGCCGTCGCGCACCTGAACCGTCACCGGCTCGCTCGCCGGCGAGACGACGACGCCCACCGGCAGCGCGATGCGGCCCTTGGTGATCACCCGATCGTCGCTCGCCCGCAGTTTGATGCTGCTGCGCTTGGTCTGCGTATCGAGCCCGACCGTGTTCGCCGCCAGGCAGAGCTCGCAGGCCGGCTCGTCGGTGGCGCCGTCGCAGCTCTCGTCGATGCCGGTGGCGCACAGTTCGATCGTCGGAGCGACGTTCGCCACACAGGTTGGCGCGCCGCCCTGGCAGTGCAGCGTGCCGGCGGCGCAGGCGCCGCTGGCGCCGCTGGCGCACGAGGCGTTGCCGCCCGGATCGCCGTCGTCGGCGGTGCCGTCGCAGTCGTCGTCGAGGCCGTTGCAGACCTCCGGCACGGCGCCGCTGGCGACGCACTGCAGCAGGCCGGCCTGACACTGGGTGGTGCCGGCGGCGCACAGGCCGGGCAGCCCGGTCGAGCAGGCGGCGCCGGCGCCCGGGTTGCCCTCGTCGGTGCTGCCGTCGCAGTCGTCGTCGACGTTGTTGCAGGTCTCGGCCGAGGCCGGGACGTTCTGCTGGCACATGGGGCTGCCGCCGACGCACAGGCTGGTGCCGGCGCCGCAGGCGCCGAGCTGACCGGTGCTGCAGGCGCCGCCGCTGGTGCCGTCGTCGACCACGCCGTCGCAGTCGTCGTCGACGCTGTTGCACAGCTCGGCGCTCGGTCCGCTGGTGCGCACGCAGGCCAGGGCGCCGGCGCTGCAGTGCCGGATGCCGGCCGCGCAGACGCCGAGCTCGCCGGTGGTGCACGCTGCGCCGCTGCCCGGATCGCCGTCGTCGGTGGTGCCGTCGCAGTCGTTGTCGACGGCGTCGCAGACCTCCGCGGTCGGGTCGATGCGGCCGATGCACTGCAGCGCGCCGCTCTGACACTGCATGCTGCCGAGCGCGCAGGCGCCGACGTCGGTCACGCCACAGCTCGCGCCGCCGCCCGGGTTGCCGTCGTCGGCGGTGCCGTCGCAGTCGTTGTCGCTGCCGTCGCACACCTCCGGCGCCGGAGCGACGTTGGCGACGCAGAGCAGCGTGCCGCCGCTGCACTGGCGGGTGCCGGCGGCGCACGGCCCCGGTTGGCCGGTGGCGCAGCCGACGCCGCCGCCCGGGTTGCCCTCGTCGCTGCCGCCGCTGCAGTTGTTGTCGAGGCCGTCGCAGACCTCGGGGCTCGGTGCGATGTTGCGCACGCACTGCAGCGCGCCGGCGCTGCACTGGGTCGTGCCGGCGGCGCAGACGCCGGACTGGCCGGTGCTGCAGCCGACGCCGCCGCCGGGGTTGCCGTCGTCGTTGACGCCGTCGCAGTCGTTGTCGGAGCCGTCGCAACTCTCGGCGCTCGGCGCGACGTTGCGGAGGCACTGCAGGCTGCCGCCGCTGCACTGGGTGGTGCCGGCCGCGCAGACGCCGGACTGCCCGGTCGAGCAGGCCGCGCTGCCGCCCGGGTTGCCCTCGTCGGTGGCCAGATCGCAATCGTCGTCGATCCCGTTGCAGATGTCCGGCAGGCCGGGGCGGACGCTGGCGAGGAGATCGTTGCAGTCGGCCGGCAGCGGCGAGCCGTCGCCGTCGGCGTCGACGCTGTAGGTCGCGACGTAGGCGCCCGGCGTGCCATCGAACACCGCGTAGCTGATGCCCTTGATCGTCTGCAGCGCGAACGGCCACGGCGCGCCGTTGCGGGTCAGGCTGGCGAGCGGGAAGCCGCCCGGCGCCGGCGGCAGCATGGCGCGCAGGCCGTTCGCCCCCGGGCCGACGGCGACGCTGAAGCTCAGCCCCCAGCCGTTCCACTCGAGCCCGACGAAGGCCGAGGCGTTGCGCCCGTCGAGCCAGTCGAGCATCTGGCGCCCCGAGACCAGCGGGACACTGCGCGCCTGGGCCGAGGCGACGATGGCGTTGGCGCCGCTGTGGTTGCCGGTGTCGGTGTGCATGTTGGCGGTGAAGGCACCGTAGTAGCCCTGCGCGCCGATCGCCTTGTCGAGCAGGGCGTCGATGGTGAAGGGGAATACCTGATCGGATTCGTCGGTCAGCTGGGTCGCCGCCTGGTAGGCGTCGATCAACGTGCCGTCCTCGTCGGCGAAGCGCATCGGCATGCCGGAGCCGGTGAACATGCCGGGGCGGTTCTGCACCCAGCCCGGCGGCCAGTAGTAGTAGTTGGTGTCGAGGCGCACGCCGCGGTCGGCTTCGACGCGCGCCTGCGTTGCCCAGTCGCTCCAGGCGATGCAGTGCGTGCGGTTGGTGGCGGGCGACGGCAGGCTCGGGTAGAGGCCGGCGAACAGAAGGAACTGGCTGTCGAAGTTGGCGGCGAGCGAGCTCGGCGACCAGTCGGCGCAGCCGGTATTGACGTGCACGCCGAGCTCGAAGCCGAGTCCGTTCCACGCCGCGGCCTCGGCGTCATCCATGTTCGCGCTGGCGTAGATATACGAGGTGGCGCGGACGCACTCCCAGTTCGCCACCGAGCAGCCGGCCGGCGACTGGTCGACGTGGATGTCGAAGCGGTCGCGCGTGCCGCCGCAGCAGCCGTGCTGGTCGCCGGTGAGGATGACGACGGCGCGCTCGTCGCGCGGGAAATACCAGAAGCGCGGCAGCGGCAGGCCGCTGGCACCGAGGATGAGGTTGGCGAGCAGGCGCTGCTGCTCGTCGGCCTGCGGGATGGCCACCTTGTTGAGGTCGATCCAGTTCGGCTGCGGATCGAAGCTCGCCGGGCCGTAGAACAGATCGTCGGAGCGCAGCGGCCCGATCCCGTCGCGCTCCTGACCGATCCACAGCGGGTTGCCCTGCCGGGTGTAGACCACCGAGCGCGCCAGATCGTAGGTGAACGCCGCGGCGATGCCGCCCTGGCTGCCGACCGCGCGGCGCGTCACGGCCGGGTTGGCGGTGGCGGTGGCGGCGCCGCTGTACAGCGTCGCCAGGGCGGTGGCGCCGTTGAGCGTGTAGCGGTCCGCCGTGCCGTGGAACTGGATGGTCTGGTTGACCAGCCCGGCGCCCGGGGCGGCGGCGGTCTGGATGAGCAGGTAGGCGTCGGACAGCGTGCCGGCCGCCGGCGTCAGGCCGAGGAGCGGCGCCAGCAGCGGGTCGGGGCGCATGGCGATCAGCTTGCCGCCGGCGTCGACCCAGTCGCTCAGCATGCTGACCACTGCGGCGCTGCCCCCTTCGCCGCCGCCGGCGGCGAGCGGCAGCTCGCCGAGGATGGCGATCTCGTAGGCGTCGAGCAGGCTCGGGGTGACGTCGGCGATGTCCACCACCTCGAAGGCGTTGAGGCCTTCGGCGAGCAGGACCTCGGCGTAGTAGCGGCTGAACGGGTTGGCCGCCGAGGCGATGACGAGGATCGGGCCGCCCGGGCCTTCGCCGGGCGGCAGGCAGGCGGGGCAGGAGTGCGGCTCGACGCTGCCGCTGACCGGCGCCGAGGCGGCGCCGAGGTTGCCGCTGTCGTCGACGGCGCGAGCGCGCAGGGTCGCGGCGCCGCTCATGGTCGGCGTCCAGGCGTACGTCCAGCTGCCGCGCCCGGCGGCCGGATGCCAGGTGGCGCCGCCGTCGACCGACACCTCGACGCCGCCGACGACGCCGCCACCGGCGTCGGTCGCGCTGCCGCTGATCGTCGTGGCGACGCCGGTCTGCGCGACAAAGGCCGCGGCCGGCGCGGCGATCGTCGCGCTCGGCGCCGTGTGATCGGTCGAGGCGCTGGCGGCGACCAGTCCGGCCTGGCGCGTCGCGGCCTGGACGCCCATGTCGGCGAACAGGTTCAGCGTCGCCTGCTGCATGCGCCCGTCGGCGGCATCGCCGCCGCGGTCGTGCGTGTCGTCGAGCCCCCACGACCACTGCACCGTGCCGGCGCCGAAGACCAGCGCGCCGCTGGCGGCGCGGTACATCGTCAGGCGGTGGGTGGCGACGCCCGGCCCGTAGCTCGAGCCGAGGTCGAGGATGCGCTGCGCGACCGTGTTGGTCGTCGTCGACAGGCGCACCAGGCCGGCTGGGCGGGCGCCGTTGTCGAGGTCCTCGTCCCATTCGTAGCCGACCGTCTCGCCCGCCAGCGTCGCGCTCTGGCCGACGCCGAGCGTGGCGACGCTGGTGTTGCGCCAGAAGCGCATCTTGCCGTCGGCGGCGGGGACGGTCATCGCATAGCTGCAGCAGTTGACGGTGAAGATGGTGCCGGTGAGCCCGTTCTCCGGTCGCCCGCCGTCGGCCGGCGGGCTGAAGCGATCGTCGCGCCAGGTGCCGGTCCAGACGCCGGGCAGCGGATCGATCTTGGCGTTGGCGTGCGTCTCCTTGTAGCTCACCAGCGTGCGGTGCGGCGTGCCGCTGCCGTCGATGCTGGTCTCCCAGCGCGTCTTCCAGAAGACCTCGTTGCCGCTGAAGAAGGCGAGGTGGACGCCGGCGTCGCGCGCCGCCTCGACGGCACTGCGCTGGCCGCCCGACCAGTACTCGTCGTGGCCGACCGACAGGTAGAGGCCGTGCTCGAGCAGCTCGCTGCCGCGCCGGTCGGCGTCGACACCGGTGAAGTAGCTGACGTCGTAGCCGTTGCGCTCGAGCCAGCGAATCATCGGGGACTCGGCGTTGAAGACCCAGTCCTCCGGGTTCACCCCGCGCGTGGCGAAGGGGCGATTGTAGCTGACCTTGTAGGCGCGGCCGGCGGGGGCGCCGACGTAGAGGCTGTTGCCGCCGTACTGGTTGTACGCCTGCCAGGTGGTGTCGGCGGTCTGGAAGAGGATGTCCGAGCCGCCGCTGTCGTCGCGCACGACGAAGGCGATGTGGCTGGCGCGGCCGTCCTCGGGATCCTCGCGCACCAGCTTGGCGAGGTACACGCCGGAGGTGGCGCTGGCGGGCACGGCCCATTGCGCCGAGGCGGCCCAGTTGCCGCAGTCGACCAGGCCGGTGGCGCCGTCCGCCAGACAGGCGGGCTGGTTCTGCGGCAGGGCGACGGCGGGCAGCACGGTGGCGACGTGGCGCGCGCCGAGGCCGGCGTACCAGCCGAGGCGATAGAGATCGAGGCGGTAGGCGGTGGCGTCGGTGTCGATCTTGAAGACGACGGTCTCGCCGCGGTTGACGCTGATGTCGGTGGCGAAGCCCTGGATGCTGGCGTCGCCGGCGCCGCTGACGTCCCACTCGCTCGCCGGACTGCCGGGCAGGGCGTTCTCGGTCACGATCGGGTTCTGCGCCGACGCCGCACCGGCGGCGCTGCACCCCAGCGCCAGCGCCGCCAGTGCGACCTGCCAGAACCGCGCCGGCCGCCGCGCGGCCGATCGCGTCGTCACCCGCCTCCCTCTACCGCCGCGCCCCATCGGTCTGGCTCACTTGCACTTCGCCGCGGCGCCGCTGGTCGACACGGCGCACGTGTCGGCGCTGTCGACGAAGCAGCGCGCGCCCACCTTCACCGTCACCGTTCCGGTGCCCGGGGCGAACGCGGGCAGATTCAGATCGCGGCCCTTGAACAGGTACTTGGCCGTCACCGCGTCGGACTTGACCTTGATGTACGCGGTCTGCAGGCCGCCGTACCCGAACGGCGCGGTCGAGTCCTTGAACTTCACCGACGAGCCGCTGGCGTTGCCGGTGAACGCGCCGATCGGCAGCGTCGCGTCCCAGTACGCGCCGGCGGCGTCGCTGACGCGCACCGTCACCGGCTGGGTGAGCGGCGCGATCGCCGCGGGTGCCGGCAGCACGAAGGTGCCCTTGGCGATCACCTTGTCGAGGTCGGCGGCGGCCTTCAGCTTGACCACGGTGATCTTGGTCTGCGCCGTGTTGCTCACCGTGTTGGCCGCGGTGCACAGATCGCACGGCGCCTCGTCGGCCTGGCCGCTGCAGTCCTCGTCGATCAGGTTGGCGCAGATCTCGGTCGACGCCGGCAGGTTCTGCACGCAGACCAGCGTCGGGCTCTGGCACTGCGTGGTGCCGGCGGCGCAGACCCCCTGCAGGCCGGTGGCGCAGACGGCGCCGCCGCCGGGGTTGCCCTCGTCGACGGTGACGTTGCAGTTGTCGTCGAGCCCGTTGCACACCTCGGGCGTGGCGCTCAGGTTCGCCTGGCAGGTCAGGCTGCCGGCGCTGCACTGCACGACGCCGGGGCCGCAGACGCCCGGCTGTCCGGTGCTGCAGACGGCGCCGCCGCCGGGGTTGCCATCGTCGGCGCTGCCGTCGCAGTCGTCGTCGAGCGTGTTGCAAACCTCGGCGTGCGCGGTGTTGGTCTGCACGCAGGCGATGGCGCCGCTCAGGCAATGCTCAACCCCGGCGGCGCAGATCCCGAGATTGCCGGTGGCGCAGGCGCCGCCACCGCCGGGGTCGCTCTCGTCGCTCTGCCCGTCGCAGTCGTTGTCCAGGTTGTCGCAGGTCTCGGCGCCGGACGGGGTGTCCTGGTTGCAGGCGATGGCGCCGCCGCTGCACTGCGTGGTGCCGGCGCTGCAGACGCCGAGCCCGCCGGTGTTGCAGGCGAGGTTGCCGCCCGGGTTGCCGTCGTCGGCGGCGCCGTCGCAGTCGTTGTCGAGGCTGTCGCACACCTCGCCGCTGGCGGCGACGTTCTGCTGGCAGACGACGCTGCCGGCGTCGCACTGGGTGGTGCCGGCGGCGCAGACGCCGAGGGCGCCGGTGTTGCAGGCGAGGTTGCCGCCGGGGTTGCCCTCGTCGACCGCGCCGTCGCAGTCGTTGTCGAGGGCGTCGCAGACGTCGGCGCTGCTTGCGATGTTCTGGTTGCAGACGATGGCGCCGGCGCTGCACTGCGTCGTGCCGGCGGCGCAGACGCCGAGCCCGCCGGTATTGCAGGCCAGGTTGCCGCCCGGGTTCGCCTCGTCGATCTGGTCGTCGCAGTCGTTGTCCTGGTTGTCGCAGACTTCCGCTGTCGGCGTGCAGGGCACGTAGCAGATCTCGAGATCGGCCAGCTCCGGCGTCTGCGCGGCGTCGCTGGTGGCGAGGGTGACGCGATACTGCAGGTAGCGGCCGCGCGGGCTGGCGATGACGCCGGCCGACACTGCCTGGTAGGCCGACCAGGTGCCGTCGACCGTCGGGTTGGCGCCGGTGCGCGTCTCGACCGATTGCGACGTGCCGGCGGGCAGCAGACCCGTGTCGCTCTGCGAGGTCCAGTCGGCGAGGGCCGCGCCGCTGTCGATCACCGCCGACTCGTGCGCGCAGGTGGTCGGGGCGTAGGGCGTCAGGCGCATCCAATCGACGACCAGCGGATTGGGCGGGTTGAAGCTGCTGATCGCCGGTCGCATCAAGGCGGAGACCGTATGTGGCTGCGTCATGATCAAGTTGCCGTCGACCCAGAACGACACGGTCGAGGCGTCCCAGTCGATGCGGTAGCGGTGCGACAGGCCGTCGACGGGATGCAGTTGGAATGTGGGGCTGGCGCCACTGCTCCAGACCAGCGCGTTGACGTAGCCCGGCGATCCGTCGCCTACCTGGTTGTAGGTGCCGATGGCCAGCAGCGGGACGTCGTTGAACGGCACCGCGCCACTGCCGAAGCCGACGGTCTGAAACGGCTGCGCCAACAGGGGTGTGAGGCTGGCGATGGCGAAGGTCGCCTCGAACTCGAGCGAGACGCCGGCGGCGTACGCCGCGGGGTCGGGGAAGACGTTGTGGCCCGACACGCTGAGGACATTGCCGCCGACGCTGGCGCTGCCACTCGACCACAGGTGCGCCGTCCACCCAGACGGCAGGCTCGCGCCGGAGAACTCGGTCGCCAGCGTCGGTGCGAGCAGCAGCTCGCCCCCCTGCGCATCGCCGACGTAGCAGCCGCTGCCGGTGGCGAGCTCGGCCACGGTCGAGTCCTCGACGCAGGTGGCATGGGCGGCACACGGCATGATGGCGATGAGCGCGGCCACGAGCCACGCGCGTCCGGCACTTCGCTGTTCGATCATCGGGTCCCCTTTTCCGCGTTCGTCGATGTCGCGCGCCGGCGCCGGGAGGGCCCCCCTGGCTGGCTACCGGTGCCGCGATCCGCTCCGCGCGCTGCGCGAGTGTCTCTCGAATGGTTAGCTGAGTTGTTAGTCAGATCGCATGTACTCCGACGCAACGTCAATTTAGGACTTGCCCACCTCGACTAAGGGAAACCCCTCAGTCGGCTCACCGCGATCCGACTCGGCAATTCCGGTCCCTTGGCCATGCAGACGGTCTGGTGCGCGCCTATCGCGTGTGTCTTGAGCGCCGGCAGCAGAGCCGCCATGATGCCGCCTTGCGCGCGGCATCCCCGAGACCTGGCAGCGAGCTCGATCCGGCGGGCGACGTTGCCGCGCGCGCGGGCGCGACGCCGACCGCCCGCTTTCCGCGTGTCGGCGCCACCGTGTGGTGGCTCGGCGTCACCAGCCTGCTGACCGATGTGTCGAGCGAGATGGTGAGCGCGGTGCTGCCGCTCTATCTGACCGCGGTGCTGCAGTTCTCGGCCCTGCAGTTCGGCGTCGTCGACGGCGTCTATCAGGGGCTGGCCGCGCTGTTGCGCGTCTGGGGCGGCGTGACCGCCGACCGGCGGCGCTGCAAGCCGGTGGCGGCGGCCGGGTATGGGATGTCGGCGGCCGGCAAGCTCGGCCTGCTCCTCGCTGGAGCGGCGTCGCTGCCGGTCATGCTGTGGCTGTTCGTCGATCGGCTCGGCAAGGGGCTGCGCACACCGCCGCGCGATGCCCTGATCGCGCGCAGTGCGCCGCGCGGGCGAATCGCCGAGGCCTTCGGCGTCCACCGCGCCCTCGATACGGCGGGGGCGCTGCTCGGACCGCTGCTCGCCTTTGCCCTGTTGGCGCGCGCGCCGGGTGCCTTCGACGCCATCTTCGCCGTCAGCCTGGCGTTCGCGGTGGCCGGGGTCGGCGCCCTGCTGCTGCTGGTCTCCGAGCCCCGCGCGTTGGCGTCGTCCGAGACGGCGGCGGCGAGTTGGCGCGCCGCGCTTGGCCTGTGGCGCGGGCGCGAGTTCCGCACCGTGCTGCTCGCCGGCGGCGCGCTCAGCCTGTGCAGCGTCAGCGACGCCTTCCTCTTCCTGCTGGTGCAGCGGCGCGCGCAGCTGGCGCCGCAGATGTTCCCGCTGCTGCCGGTCGCCCTGTCGTTCGGCTACCTGGTCTGCGCCATTCCCGCCGGGCGCCTGGCCGATGCGGTCGGCTGCCGGCGCGTGCTGGTCGCCGGTTACGCGCTGCTGCTGCCCGTCTACGCCGTGTTCGCCTGGCCGGACGCCGGCGCCGCGCTGCTGGTCGCGGGACTGTTGCTGGTCGGCGCCTCGTACGCCGGCACCGACGGCGTCCTGATGGCGCTGGCGAGCCGTTCGCTGC
>JBOHWA010000856.1:0-1577 GCA_050735855.1 Binatia bacterium | reverse complement strand
GCACGGCGCCGAGGGCCCGGCGCCCTCCAGGGCGTCCTCGGCCCAGCGAACACCTATGGCCCTGAGAGTCCACAACACCCTCACCAGCACGGTCGAGGAATTCGTCCCACTGCAGCCCGGCAAGGTGGGCATGTACGTGTGCGGCGTCACGGTCTACGACCGCTCGCACATCGGCCATGCGCGCGCCCTGGTCACCTTCGACGTCGTCTACCGCTACCTGCGCTCCCTCGACTACGAGGTGCGCTTCGTGCGCAATTTCACCGACGTCGACGACAAGATCATCCAGCGCGGCCTCGAGCGCGGGCTGTCGGCGAAGGAGGTCTCGGAGGCCAACATCGCCGCCTTCGCCGAGGACATGCGCGTGCTCGGCTGCGCCCCCCCGACCGTCGAGCCGAAAGCCACCGAGCACATCGCCGAGATGATCGCGCTGATCGGCGAGCTGGAGGCCAAGGGGCTGGCCTACCCGTCGCACGGCGACGTCTACTTCGCCGTCGACAAGCTGCCCGCCTACGGTCAACTCTCCGGGCGCCGCCTCGAGGACATGATGGCCGGCGCGCGCATCGAGATCGACGAGCTCAAGCACCATCCGATGGACTTCGCCCTGTGGAAGGCGAGCAAGCCGGGCGAGCCTGCCTGGGACAGCCCCTGGGGCGCCGGACGGCCCGGCTGGCACATCGAGTGCTCCGCCATGGCGAGCAAGTATCTCGGCCAGCCGTTCGACATCCACGGCGGCGGCAACGATCTCATCTTCCCGCACCACGAGAACGAGATCGCGCAGAGCGAGGGCGCCCGCGGCAGCCAGCTGGCGCGCTACTGGCTGCACAACGGCATGGTCAACCTCGGCACCGAGAAGATGTCGAAGTCGCTCGGCAACGTCTGGACCGTCGTCCAGGCGGCACAGCGCGTCGGCGGCGAGGCCCTGCGTCTGATGGTGCTCGGGACGCACTACCGCGGCCCGCTCGAGTTCAGCGAGGAACGGCTGGGCGAGGCCAAGCGCAGCCTCGACCGCATCTACGAGAACCTCGCCCGCGCTGACGCCGCGCTGCAGGGCTGGGGCACCGCTGCCGACGCTGAAGTACAGCAGGCGGTGCGCGACGAGTTCCGCGCCGGCATGGACGACGACTTCAACACCGCCAAGGGCCTGGCGACGCTGTACGACACGCTGCGCGCCATGAACCGCCACGTCGACCTGCAACGCTGGGCCGAGGCCGCCGGCTGCCGCGCCGCCGTGACCGAGATCGCCGCCGTGCTCGGCGTCGGCGGACAGGACCCGCAGGCCTACCTGCAGCGCCAGAAGGACCGCGCCATGGAAGACAGCGCGGTGTCGCCCGCCGACATCGAGCGCCTGATCGCCGAGCGCGTCGCTGCCCGCAAAGGCAGGGACTTCAAACGCGCCGACGCGATCCGCGACGAGCTCAAGGCGCAGGGCATCGTCCTCGAAGACGGCCCGCAGGGCACGACCTGGAAATTGGAACGCTGAGTCGCCCGGGACGCACAACACCTGCCGCGCGCGCCACCACCTCCCTGGGCGCCGGGGGCGGCGCGGCGGGGATTTGTTGGAGGGCGCCGGGCCCTCG
>JBOHWA010000855.1:0-2851 GCA_050735855.1 Binatia bacterium | reverse complement strand
CGAGGGCCCGGCGCCCTCCACCAGGCCGGGATCTCGCCGGCGGTACGCGAGGGTGGGCGCCGGATTCAACCTGACCCACTACGCGCCTCCCCTTGAGTGTGGAACATCCGCGCGCCGCGGCGTACTGCAGGATCCGTCACCGCCCCGACGAATCCAGCAACCGTCGGCGCAGCGCCTCGTCGCTGAGCGAGGCCGCGGCGGCTTGCAGGGCGGCGGCGGCGCGCGCGGCGTGGGTGGCGGCGTGGGGCAGCTGGCCGGCGCGGCGGGCGAGCTCGGCGAGCAGGCCGTGCGCCTCCCAGACGCCGTGGCGATAGCCGATGGCGTCGGCCAGCGTGGCGGCCGTCGTCAGATCCGCGGCCGCGTCGTCGCGCCGTTCGAGCTCGAGCAGGGTGGCGCCGCGGCGGATCAGCGCGCTGACCTCGATCTTCGGCGCGCGGTGTTGGCGGGCGCCCAGCAGCTCGGCGTCGAGCAGCGGCAGCGCCGCGTCGGGCCGCCCGGCGTCGAGCTCGATGCAGGCGCGGGTGTGGCGCACGTGCAGGGCGTAGCGCCAGCGCATCCACGGATCGCCGGGTGCGGCGAGGGCGGCTTCGATCGGTTCGAGGTAGGCGGACGCGCGGCCGCGATCGCCGAGCGCGAGGTGGTTGGCCGCCAGGTTGATGTCGGCGTTGGAGAGGATCTCGGGGTCGCCGATGGTGCGCGCCAGGGCGGCGGCGCGCTCGTTGTAGTCGCGCGCCTGCTCGACGCTGCCGATCGCGGCAAAGCACCAGCCGAGCGTATTGAGCAGGCGGCTCTTCCAGGCCCGGTCGCCGATGCGATCGCACAGCGCGTAGGCCTCGTCGAGCAGGGCGATGGCGCCGCCGTAGTCGCCGGTGCAGGCGCGCGCCTTGCCGAGGAACCAGGTGGGCAGAATGATGACATCGGGAATGCGCAGCCGGCGGCCGATGGCGATGGCGCGCTCGGCGCGGCTGATGGCGCCGGCGTACTGGCCCGTCCATTCGAACAACATGAGGCCGAGGGTGGCGATGGTCCCTTCGACCGCCGGGTGCGGATGGCGGACACAGATCGCCTCGGCCTCGGCCAGCTGGTGCGCGTAGCCTTCCAGGTCGGCGTCGAGCACCGCGCGGTGCCAGCCGTCGAGCGTGATCGTCAGGGCGCGGGCGGCGTGCGCGTCGCCGGCGAGGGCGACGGCGTGCGCCTCGGCGGTGCAGCGCCGGCCGTCGTCGTAGCGATGCGCCCAGTGGTAGCTGACCCCCGCGTGGGTGAGGTTGAGGGCGCGCCCCTCGGGCGACGGGCTGAGCGCCGCGGCTTCCTCGTAGGCCGCGCCCGAGGCGGCGAACTCGCTCAGGTAGTAGCACGCCTGGCCGAGGCGCTCGCAGAGCAGGCGGCGGCGGTCGGCGTCGACCTGTGCGCCCAGGCGGTCGGCGATCGCCAGCGCCTGGCGGCAGTGCTCCCGGACGGCGCGGGTGGCGTGCGTGGCGGCGGCCTTCTCCGACGAGCGCTCGTGGTAGAGCAGGGCGCGCGGCCAGTCCTCGCCGCGGCCGAAATGGTGCGCCAGGGTCTCGTAGTGTTCGCCCAGGCGGTCGGCGTAGAGTTCTTCGATGCAGCGCCCGATGGCGACGTGCAGGTGCTGGCGGCGCACGGGCTGGACGCTCTCGTAGGCGACGTCGTGCGTCAGGGCATGCTTGAACATGTACGCCAGCTCGGGGTGCAGGGCCTTCTCGTAGATCAGCTCGAGGCTGCGCAGCTCGTCGACCTGGCCGCGGATGCGCTCGCCGGCCTCGGTCAACCGGGCGAGCAGGCGCAGGGCGAACTCGCGACCGATCACCGACGCGACCTGGATGGCGCGGCGCGCGTCCTCCCCCAGCCGGTCGATGCGCGCGCTCAGCACGTCCTGCACCGTATCGGGCACCAGCAGGTCGTCGACGCCGCGCGTCAGCACGATGCGCTCGCCGTCGCGGCGCAGCGCGCCGTCCTCGAGCAGCGACTGCACCAGCTCCTCGACGAAGAACGGATTGCCCTCGGCCTTGCCGGCGATCAACAGGCGCAGATCGTCCGGCACCTGCGCGGTGCCGAGCATGGCGCCGGTCATCGCCGCCATGTCGCCGCCCGACAACGGCGCCAGCGACACCGGCACGTGGTAGCTGCGGTCGGGCAGCGGATGGCGGTAGCCGGAGCGGTGCGTGAGGACGAGCAGGACGCGGGCGCCTGGCACCGCGTCGGCGACGAAGCTGAGCCACTCCTCCGAGGCCGGGTCGATCCAGTGCAGATCCTCGATCACCACCACCAGCGGCGCCAGCTCGGCGTCGCGCAGCAGCAGGGCGCGCAGGGCGCGGAACAGCTCGCTGCGGCGGCTGGCCGAATCGAGCGCGGCGGCGGCCGGGTCGCCGGCTTCGAGCGACAGGAGCTGCTTGACGAAGGGCAGCGTCCAGGCGAGGTCGCCGCCGAGCCGGGCGACCTCGGCCTCGACCTTGACGCGCGCGCCGGCCTCGTCGTCCGAATCGTCGATCGCCAGCTGGCGGCGCAGGCCGTCGATGAGCGGCAGGAACGGGGTCGCCATGCCGTACGAGGCGCAGCGGCCCTCGATCCAGCGATGCGGGCGATCGGCCAGGCGCTGGCGCAGCTCGGCCAGCAGGCGCGACTTGCCGATGCCCGCCTCGCCGGCGAGGAAGGCGACCTGGCCCCGCCCGGCGGCGGTGCGGGCGAAGGCGTCGAGCAGCACGGCGAGCTCGCCCTCGCGGCCGACGAAGCGGGTCAGCCCGGGGTCGGCGGCCGCGACGGCGGCGTCGCGCGGCGACTGACCGAGCACGGCGTGGGCGGTGTGGCGGTCGGCGTCGGCCGGTCCGAGCTGCAG
>JBOHWA010000854.1:0-2376 GCA_050735855.1 Binatia bacterium | reverse complement strand
CGGCGCCGAGGGACCGGCGCCCTCCAAGGTCGCTCGGTTGGCTCAGGCGGCCTTGGCTCGGGTGATGAAGTCGCGCAGCTTGGTCAGGTTGCGGCTGCCGTCGGCGTCCTCGATGCCGGTGTGGACGTCGACGCCCCACGGTTGCACGGCGCGGATGGCGTCGGCGACGTTGGCGGGCGTCAGCCCGCCGGCGAGGATCGCCGGCACGCGCAGGGTCTCGACGATCGTGCGGCTGATGCGCCAATCGTGTGTCAGGCCGGTGGCGCCGTGGCGGCCGGTGGCGGGATCGTAGGTGTCCAAGATCAGCCCGTCGACGTGTCGATCGAGCCCACGCGCCTGCGCCAGCGTCTCGGGGCCGGTGACGTGCACGGCCCGGATGAGCTTCAGATGCGGCAGCCCGGCGCGGATCAACGGCAGCTCGTGGGTGGGAAACGGGCCGTGCAGCTGCAGCGCGCCGACACCGAGGTAGCGGCACAGGTCGACCGCCTCGCGCGCGTTGTCGACGTAGGTGATGGCGACGCTGGTGATGAACGGCGGCAGCGCCGCGACGATGCCGCGCGCCGCCGCTTCGGTCAGCCCGTCGTGCACACCGCTCGGCAACCGCACGGTGAAGCCGAGCGCGTCGGCCCCCGCCCGCTCGGCCGCGAGCGCCTCATCGAGCGTCGAGACGCCGGCGATCTGAACCCGCATCAGGACAGTCGCTGTGCGTATGGCGTTGCGCGTTGCGCGTTGGCCAGGTCCGAACGCACAACGCACAACGCACAACGCTCACCGGTCCCCATACAGCTCCGCGCGCAGATCGATCGCCACGTTGCGGCCGTCGAGCCGCACGTGACGCGGGTTGTAGTCGGCGTGGCGGACGACGACGACGATCTCGCCCGGTGGCACATCGGATGGAGTGGCGAAGCCGGCCAGGCCGCTGCTGTTGGTGGTCAGGTGCGCGAGCACGACGCCGTGCGGCGCCTGGACCAGGACGTCGGCGCCGGGCACCGGCGGGCATTCGCCGGCGCGATCGGCGTCGTTGTCGCAGACGACGACGCGCGCGGTGCGGCCGTCGGACGCCGGCTCGACGGAGACGGCCAGATCGCGCAGCCAGATCATCGGCTCGCCGGTGATCGCCTTCAGGCCGATGCGTTCGGGATGGCGGGCGGGGTTGGCGGCCAGGGCGACGTCCTGCGCCGCCATGCCATGGTCGCTGGTGAAGACGAACAGCGTCGAGTCGAGCCGGCCCTGGTGCGCCAGCATGTCGAGCACCTGGCCGAGACGATGGTCGGTCTCCTCGATGGCGCTGCGCAGGCCGTCGGCGTGCGGGCCGTACTCGTGTCCGGCGCCGTCGGTGAGGGTGAACTCGTGCGCCACCAGCACGGGCGGCGGGCGCTCGGGGTCGTCGAACAGCACCAGCACCTGCGCCACGCCGCGCGCGTCGACCAGCGCCTCGCGGTGCAGTCCGTCGTGGCCGTCGGCGCGGTAGCGCGGGTTGATGTCGTCGAGCAGCCCGGCGGTCAGCGCCTTCAGGCGGTCGCGCGCGCCGAGCACGCGGCCCTCGAGCGGCGCGTGGTCGGCGCCGCGCCCCTGCGGCTCGTGGATGCTGGCGGTGAGCGCGCTCGGGCCGAGGACGCGATGGAAGGCCTCGTACAGCGTTTCGACGCCGGCGCCGAGAAACGTCTCGGTGTTCATCGTCTGCCCCTGCGGGGCCAGCGGTTGGCGCGCGGCGCGGTCGTAGTAGGTCGGGTTGACGATGTCGTGGTGCCCGCACCAGGCGCCGGTGAACAGCGTGCTGTGGCTCGGCCAGGTGATCGACGGGAAGTTGACCGTCGAGCCGTAGCGGAAGCGGGCGCTGCGCTCGAGCAGGCGGCGCAGGTTGGCGACGATCGGATCGCCGGTGTCGAGCAGGTGCTGCAGCTCGCTGTTGCTCAGGCCGTCGAAGATCACCAGGTAGACGCGCTCGGGGCGCGGCGCGCCGGGCGCGGCGAGGATCTCGTCGAGCACGCGGCCGTCCTGGCGCTGCAGATAGACGTCCGGCGCGACGCCGCGGGCGCTCGCCGTGCGGCCGCTCCAATCGCGGCCGTCGATCAGCGGGAAGCCCATCAGGTGACAGAGCGTCGGCGCGACGTCGATGTGCCGCGGCGCCGCGTCGTACAGGCCGGGGCGGATGCCGGGGCCGGCGAAGGCGAGCGGGGCGCGCGACTGGACGACGTCGAGGGCGCCGTGCTGGCCGGGTTGCAGGCCGAACGCGTAGCATTTCGGGCTGATGACCAGATCGGGCGCGAAGGGGCTGTCGAAGAGCTGCGCGATGCGCTCGTAGGCGTACGGATAGGTCAGCTCGGAGGGCTCGATGAAGGCGCGGTTGGCATCCTCGGTCGGATGACCCGAGGC
>JBOHWA010000853.1:0-2527 GCA_050735855.1 Binatia bacterium | reverse complement strand
GCAGGGAGCTCAGCGCCGCCTCGCGGGGGCGCGGCGGCGCCGCGGGCCGGCGTGCAAGGTCAGCACCGGACAGGCGGCGCTGCGCACGACGCGCTCGCTGACGCTGCCCATCAGGAGATGCGACATGCCGGTCCGCCCATGTGTCGCCATGACGATGAGGTCCGCTTTCAGGCGCTTGGCGCTATCGACGATCACCCGATAGGGCGTGCCCGTCTGCGTCACCGTGCGCAGCGTCAGGCGCCGCTTGCGCCAGGCCTTCTCCAGCCGCTCCAACTCGGCGCGCGCACTGCGCCGCTGCTCGTCGACCAGTCCGGCGAGCGACCCTGCCGAGAGGGCCGCGTAGTCCGTGCCGGCATAGTAGATCGGCTCGATGACGAAGAGCGCCACCAGCTCGGCACTGAACGGCTTGGCGAGCTCCGCCGCGTACTCCAACGCCTCCTGCGACGGGGCTGAGAAATCGACTGGCACCAGTATGCGCTTGATCTTCATCGCTGCCTCCCATGCGCGCCCGCGAGCCGACGCTGTGTAGCCGAATGGATGTGCAAGAGATGCGCCGCCGGCGGCCGGACTCGAAACGTTGCTGACCCATCGAACGGCAAGACCGCGATTTAGCATTCGTGCGAACGCACCGCGGGGCTAGAAGCCGAGCGCGAACAGCTGCGGCCGCGCCGCGGCGTAGGCGAGGGCGAACTCGAGCTGCGCCGCGCTCTGGGCGTGGATCTCGAAGAGGCCGCTGCCGCGCGCGACGACGTCGCCGACGGTGTGCAACAGGCGGACGCCGGCGGCGGCATTGGCCGGCGCCCCGGCGCACTTGGCCACACGGGCGATCTGCCAGCAGTCGATGGCGCGGATGCGGCCGTCGGCCGGCGCCTCGACGACGCGCTGAAAGGGCGCCGGCGGCGGCATCTCGCGCGCCCCCTGGGCGGCGACGATGCGCTCGAACGCCGTCAGGGCCTGACCCGAATCGAGCACCTCGAGGGCCCGACGGTAGCCGCCGGCGGGCGGTGTCGCGCCGGTCATCTCGAGCAGGCGGGCGGCGAGGTAGAGGGACTTCTCGCGCAGATCGAGCGGCGCCGCCGCCCTGCGCTGCAGGACGGCGAGGACGTCGAGCGCCTCGAGGCGCGGGCCGATGCCCCAGCCGATCGGGCCGGGCGCGTCGGTGGCGATGACGTCGACCTCCAGCTCGATGGCGTGCGCCACGGCGCGGAACAGGCGGCTCAGGCGTTGCGCCGCGGCGCTCGAGCGCACCTTGGCCGAGTGGCCGACGGGGATGTCGATCAGGACATGCGTCGCCCCGGCAGTCTTCTTCTTGGCCAGGATCGAGGCCACCATCTGCGCCTCGGTGTCGAGCTCCATCGGCCGCTCGACGGTGATGAGGATGTCGTCGGCCGGGGCCAGGTCGAGCGCCCCGCCCCAGGCGATGCAGGCCCCGGCGGCGCCGATCACCGCGCGCAGCCGCTCCGGCGGCAGCGCGACCTCAGCCAGCGTCGCCATGGTGTCGGCCGTGCCGGCCGGGCTGGTGATGGCGCGCGACGAGGTCTTCGGCACGGTCAGGCCGAGGGCCGCCAGGATGGGGACGACGACCATGGTGGTGCGGTTGCCGGGCACGCCGCCGACGCTGTGCTTGTCGGCGATCGGCCCGCGGCCGAGATCGAGGCGCGTGCCGGTATCGATCATCGCCCGCGTATAGGCGACCAGCTCGGCGAGGTTCAGCCGGCGCAGCGCGCAGGCGAGGACGAACATCGAGAGCTCGACCTTCGAATAGCGCCGCCGGGTGACGTCGGTGAGGATGGCGCGGAACCCCGCTTCGTCCAGGCGCTGGCCGTGCAGCTTGTCGCGCACCAGATCGACGCTGCGCGGCGCCGGCGAAATGGTCGCCAGCACGCGCGCGCCGGGCGCCAGGTCGAGGTCGCGCGCGGCGTCGTCCGACAGCCCGATCTCGTCGGGCTCGACCAGCGCGTCGCGGCAGAAGTTCAGCACCCCGATCACCTCGCGCGGCACCACCCCCGCGGCGGGGTCGGCCTCGACGACGCGCACGCGGTCGAGCGGACGAAAGCCGAGGTTGCCGTCCGTCACCGCCTGTTCGTGGATGAAGATGACGTGTTCGCTCAGGGTATCGATGTGCAGATGGCGCACCCGAAAGGTGGCCCGTGGAACCGCCGTCATCCGACCGTGCCTCTCACCATGCTGATTCTGCCTAGCAATCCAGGCGACCATGCCGCCAGGCGATCGCTACAACACATCGGCGCGCGCGCTTCCCAGGCACGAGAATTTCCCCGCCGTCTACTTTCCCCGCCGCGCCACGGATCGACTGGCCCGTCCTTTGCGTGTGCTACAACCCGTGGCGATGCGAGCCTTCGCACTGACGCTGAGCGCCGTGCTCTGCCTCCCCCTGGTCGCGCTGGCCGAGCCGCCGTCCGGCGCGGCGCTGTACCAGCGCCACTGTGCCTCCTGCCACGGCCGCGACGGCCACGGTGACGGTCCACTCGCGGCACCCTTCGTGCGCCGGCCGCGCGACCTGCGCGAC
>JBOHWA010000852.1:0-1690 GCA_050735855.1 Binatia bacterium | reverse complement strand
GCCGCGAGGCGCGCGTTCTGTGTCGCCAGCGCGTCGGCGACCGCCGGCGCCAGCGGCCGCACCGCCTGCGCCACGGCGCGGCGGCGCGCGGCCACGTCGGTGAAGAGCGCCGGGAAGAACGCGGCGGCATCGCCGGCGAGATAGGCGTCGAAGAGACTGGTCGCCACGCTACCTCGGCCCGATCGCGTTGGTGTTCGTCACAAAGTCGACGCGGACCTGGCGTCGATGCACCGCCTGGAGGGCGCCGGGCCCTCGGCGCCGGGGGCGGGGCGGAGTGCCCGCCGCAAGCACACCCCGGGAGGGCGCCGCGTGTCGGCGCCCGATCGCGTTGGTGTTCGTCACAGAGTCGACGCGGACCTGGCGTCGATGCACCGCCTGGAGGGCGCCGGGCCCTCGGCGCCGGGGGCGGGGCGGAGTGCCCGCCGCAAGCACACCCTGGGATGGCGCCGCGTGTCGGCGCCCTTCGACAAGCTCAGGGCGAACGGAAAGTCGACCGTCGGTGCTGAGCTTGTCGAAGCACGCCGACACGCGGTGCCCAGGGGTCTCGATGCGCATCCGCTCAGGACGGCTTCTTCCACTCGGCGATCGACTTGCCGACCTGCTCCTTGAAGAAGCCCTCGAAGATCTCGTCGCCCTTGCCCAGCGCCTGTGCCTTCTCGGCCGCGGCGACCGCATCGACCTTCTTGCCCTGCTTGGCGAGGATCTGCGCCTTGACCCAGTTGTTCCACCAGGTCGGCTTGATGGCGATCGAGGTGTCGATGTAGCCGAGCGCCTGGTTCAGGTCGCCGCCGCTGTCGAGCAGGTAGCGGGCCGAGGTGAAGTGCGGCCGCCAGGCGTCGCCCAGGGCCTTGTCGATGTTGGCCGTCGCCTGCGTCTTGGTATCGACCGTGATCGGCATGGAGACGCGCAGCGCGTCCCACTCGAGGTCGAGGCGCGTCGCGTCGTCGCTGGTCTCGGCGAACAGGAACGTCAGCCGCTCGCGCGCCGGGCTCTGCACCGGGGTGACGGTGATGCGGGCGACGTCGTTCTTCTCGTCGTAGCCGCGCGTGCCGCCGGCGTTGGGGTTCTTGTTGAGGATGACGGTCCACGTCGTCTTGCCGGGGATGGTGTACAGCGCGTACGTCCCGGCCGGGACTTTGGTGCCGCCGATGCTGAAGTCCTTCGCCGCCTCGAGCTGGGTCGCCGAATTGGCGCCGGTGCGCCACAGCTCACCGTAGGGGACCAACTCGCCCCAGATCGGCCGGCCCTTCACGCCCGGGCTGGAGTAGGTGACGGTGAACTTGTTGACGCCGACCTGTTGCTCGACCTTGGCGCTCGGGCTGGCCTGCGGCAGCTCGGGCTGGCCCGGCTGGGCGCTCGCCGGCGCGGCGAATGCGAGTGCGGCAACGGCGGCCAGCAGGCGGTACGGTGATCGCATGGAACGTCCTCCTCGTTTCGAGTGTCCGCCCACTGTGCCGGGTCACGCCCGGGTCCGCAATTGAGCCAGCCCCAATTGGCTCGAGCCCCCCTGGAGGGCGCCGCTCCGTCGCCGGTAGTGGGTCCGTTTGAATCCGGCGCACACCCTCGTATACCGCCTGCTCGGCACTGTCCTGCGTCGCCGCGGGCTTGCCGCACTGCCAGTGGAGGGCGCCGGTCCCTCGGCGCCGTGCTCGCCGCGCGCACCGCGGTTGGGTTCAGCACGGCGCCGAGC
>JBOHWA010000851.1:0-2408 GCA_050735855.1 Binatia bacterium | reverse complement strand
CGAGGGCCCGGCGCCCTCCACCAGGCCGGGATCTCGCTGGCAGTGAGGCACCCAGGTGCCGAGAAGGCGGTACGCGAGGGTGTGCGCCGGATTCAACCCGACCCAATACGCGCCGGTATTTTGACTTGACGCCGGCCCGCGGCCGGGTCAGTGTCCGCCCCGATCGAGTTCGCAGCCGCTACAGGCGACCGACCTATCCACGGAGGACGACGATGATGCGGTTCCGTACCCTGGTGTTGATCGCGACGCTGGTAGCAGTGCTGTTGCTGGCGCCGCGGTGGGCCGGCGCAGTGTGCTGTTTCTGCAACGCCTGTACCGGACCGCAGGTATGTTTCTCCGTCGACGAATGTACGCCGTCCTGCCAGGACTTCGCATGCCCTTCGGGAGCTACGACGTTCCCCGACCCGGCAGTGTGCGGACAAGGGAGCGGCCCCCCCAGCGAATGTACAGTGATCGACCCGCCCACGCCCACCCCCACCGCCACGGCGACCGCAACACCCACGTCCACCCCAACGCCCGTCCAGCAGGGCGGTGCCTGCAGCGATGCATCGCAATGCACGGCGGGCCTGTTCTGCAGTGACGGCACGTGCTGCGACACCGCCTGCACGGGCGCCGGGGAGAGCTGCGACGTGCCGGGCCAGGAAGGCACCTGCGTAACCGTGCCAGCCGGGGCCCCCGCCGCATCGAACACGGGACTTCTGGCAATGATCGGCGCGCTCTTCCTCATCGCGTTCGTTGCATTGCGGGCGCGCCGGCACCTGTAAGTCCTCGCAACTTGACTCCAGCCCGCGGTCGCGGTTTTGATCCGCCGGTGCAGGTGGAAGGAATTCTCTTCGACTACGGTGGAACGCTCGATGGAGCGGCGAGCCATTGGCTCGACCGGATGCTGGCGTTGTTTGCCGAATGCGCGGTCGAGCTGCCGCTCGAGCGGGTGAAGAGTGCCTTCTACCGCGCCGACGATGTCGCCTACGCCGATGCGGCGGTGGCCGAGATGTCGTTGGCGGAGTTGATGGACTTCCATGTCGGCGTGCAGCTCGACGGCCTCGGACTCGACGACAAGGCGCTGCACCAGCGGCTGACCGATGGGTTCGTCGCCCGCTCGGAAGCCGCGCTCGCGGCGAGCCGCGCGGTGCTGGCCGAGCTCGCCGGCCGCTACCGGCTCGGCGTCGTGTCCAATTTCTACGGCAACGTCGGCCGTATCCTGGCCGACGCCGGCTTCGCGCCGCTGCTGGCGGTGGTGGCCGATTCCAACCGGGTCGGGGCGATGAAACCCGACCGGCGCATCTTCGATTACGCGCTGGCCGGCCTCGGTACGGCCCCGGCGGCGACGTTGCACGTCGGCGACTCCTACGAGCGCGACGTCTGCGCCGCCCGCGCCCTCGGCCTGCGCACGGCCTGGCTCGTGCCCGCCGAGCGACGCCCGCAGGGCCACGACGCGACAGCCGATCTGGTCATCACCAGCCTCGACGAGCTCGGCGGCGCGCTGGCGGTCCCAATGACATGCGCGCCGGACTGATCGCCGCCGGGCTCGGCGAGCGCCTGCGCGCCGCCGGGCTCGACCTGCCCAAGCCGCTGGTGTCGATCGCCGGCCGGCCGCTGTTCGACCACGTGCTCGACACGGTGGCCGCCGCCGGTATCGACGAGGTGGCCTGCATCTTCAACCAGCACGACGACGCGGTCGAAGCCCACTGCCGGCGCCGCGCCGGCGGCCCGCGCCTGCACATCGTCCGGCGCACGACGCCGAGCTCGATGGAGAGCCTGTTCACCCTGGCGCCGCACCTGCAGGGCGAACGGTTCCTGCTGCTCACCGTCGACGCCATCTTCGCCCCGTCGCTGCTGCGCGACTTCCTCGCCGCCGCGGCGCGCCAACCGGAGGCCGACGGTGTCCTGGCGGTGACCGACTTCGTCGACGACGAGAAGCCCCTGCGCATCGCGCTCGACGCCGATGGCCGCGTCACCGCGCTCGGCGCCGACGCCGAGGCGAGCCCGCTGATCACCGCCGGCTTCTACGTCCTCCACCCGCGCGTCTTCGCCGAGACCGACGCCGCGCGGGCAGCCGAGCTCAGCGCCCTGCGCCAATGGTTCGGCCACCTTCTGCGGCACGGGTATCGGCTCGCCGGGGCCGCGATCGGCAAGACCGTCGACGTCGACCGCCCGTCCGACATCGCCAGCGCGGACGCCTTCGTGCGCAGCGGCTTTCGCGCCTGACCGGCACCTCGCAACCAACTTCGTGAAGGAGGACGAACATGGCCCTGCCGATTCTGGTCAACGATCACCGCGCCCTGCTGACGCTCAACTCGAAGCAGCTGCCGATCTACACCGACGCGATTCCGGGCGTCCCGGGCATCGACGTGCAGCCGCTGTTTCTCGACACGCACAACGGCGTCTGGGTGCTGCGCGTCGTCTTC